>JAJDEC010000068.1 GCA_029259995.1 Phycisphaerae bacterium | reverse complement strand
ATCTCGCCGCCGCCGGTTTCCCGGGCGACGGTTTCGAGTCGATCCTGCACGCGAATCCTCGCCTCGATCAGACTCGCCTGGGCTTCCCGCAATTCACTGCGGGAGATCGTGTTGTCGGCCAGCTTCTCCAACTTCTCCAACTGCGCAGCCTTCAGGTCCGCGAGATGTTTCAATTCCACCAGGATCGCGTCGTCGTCAGCACGTTTCGATCGCGCCTCGGCCGTCCTAGCGATATGCGACTCGATGGCGGACTGCCTGGCATGCTGCGACACACGTTCGATCTCAACGTCGCGCAACTGCGCTTCAAACTGCGAGATCTCCTCCAACACGTTGTCGCGATTCAGGCTCATGCGCCCCGCCGCCGACGCCATCTCGTTGCGCTGTGCACGAAGCGTCTCGAGGCGCTTCGTCGCGTGGCTCAGCCGCTGTTCGGATCGGGCGATCGACTCGCGAACCGACACGGCGTTCTGTTCGCTCAAATGCACAAGCGCGCGACGGAGATTCTTGACGACCGCCGCCTGTAGTTCCTCCGCGGCGGGACGAATCCGTTCGCCGTACGAGTCTGCTTCGTCCACGCGGACCGTCAGGCGAAAGAACGTCGGCGATAGATTGTTGCCCGACAACTGCGGACCGGCGATGACTTCCAGTTCCGTTCGGATCAGTTCAAATTCAAGCTGCTCGATCCCCCTGGGCCCCAGGACGGTCCGGACCGCATCGCCGCGAACCACCGATGTCTGCAACACGGACTCGATGAACTCCTTCTCCAGCGGAATGATCGAATCGTCGCCGGGGATTCGAAGGATGCAACTGGCGAGCCGGCTGGCACGCATGTCGTCGCTGCCCGGTCGCGCCGACGGATCGGTCTGCGCCGTGAGGGTTCCTCCTGCGGCGCAAACGGCCGCAAACACAATGCATGAGATTCGATGTCGACAGGTTCGATGGATACTGAGAAACATCACGCACGTTCTCCTTTCGGCCGCGATTCGAGCCGGCGTCGGGCGTCATTCGCGGCCGCGGAATCGGGGAACAGTTCAATGACTCTTCGATACGTTTCAGGGGCTAGTCTCTGCGTCAATTCGTCGCCCGCGAGCCGATCGCCGCGGATTAACATCGTCTGCGCAGCCGATTCCGCCGCGATGCGTTCGTGGACGATCGCCGTGATCGGCGCTCGGCGTTTCAGTCGTTCGGTCAACTTGCGCATTCGCAATCGGGACTCGTACTGTTCGATGAACGCCGACGCAACGGCGGATTCCCGTTTGAGCCGCTCGATGTCTGCGCGAAGCGCTGCATCATCAACCGCAGGATCGACGACCGACATCGTCGTCTTGAATGGACCGGCGTGTGAAGGGAACTGCTTCGACGGCTTGGGCGAGAGGTGCTGCAAACCGAAGACCAGCATCGACAGGGCGAACGAGGCAACCACGCCGCCGACGACGTTACGGCGGCGAAGGCGTCGGCTTGCATCGCGACTGGCGAGTTCGAATAATGCGGCGTCGTTCACCTCGTCGCATGGCGGCTTCGCGGCGTCCGCAGTCCTCAGGATGTCGATCAGTCGATCTCGCATCAATTCCATCCACAGGTCATTCATTCATCAGACACGCCAGCGCCGCTTCGAGCATCGATCGCGCCCGATGCAGGCGGACGTCGACCGTATTCACGCGCAGGTCCAGCAGCACGGCCGTCTCCTGCGTGGAGCGTTCTTCGAGATATCGCAGTACGACGACTTCGCGATATTTCGCCGGCAGCGCCGCCACGGCACGACGAACGGCGGCGTTTGTTTCTGCACGATCGATCACATTGATCGACGTGACGGCGTCGGGTTTCGGCGACGTGCGACGAAAGAGACCGACGATTCTCTGTCGCCGCAGATGTCGTCTGCATCGATTGATCGCGATTCGCGTGAGCCACGTTCCGATTTCACTTTCTCCGCGAAATCGCGGAAGCGCGACGATCGCCGTCGCGAAGATGTCCTGAACGAGATCGGGCGTGTCATCCGACCAGGCGAGAATTCTCGCCACGAGTCTTCGGATGGCCGGCTGATAGTCCTCGACAAACAGCGCGACGGCAGCGGGATCCCGCGCTCGAAGCGCGTCGAAATCCACCGATCTCGGCATCGGGCCTTCGGGACCGTACTCTGCCCAAGCTGTCGTCCTGGCAGCCGTCATTGCCATCCATTAGAGCCCGTCCGCGGCGATTTCTTACACGATTCGCCGGTATTTTTGCGTTGTGTTTGTGAGATGGACGGCAGCCCGGAAGACAAGAAGGGGCGGCTACCGTCACACGTTGACGATGGCCGCCCCTGCCGCACAAGAGAAGGAGAAAGGAGGACTTCTGGATCTACGTGAGGCTAACCGATTGGGTTCGGTGCGTTCTCGATATTTTTGCGGCCGGTCGAGAATTCGGACCCGATCAGTTGACTTCGACGGTCCGGATGGATGAAATAGGCTGTTCAAGAGAGTTCTCGCGGCGTCGTAAGCTACTCTCTTTGGGGAAGTTGCATGTTTCTGACGGGGGCGAATCTCAAACGAGCGGCGGTGCTGCTGATCGCGGCCGGCGCCCTGATGGCTTGGTCAAGCCGAACCTCGGCAGCGGAACTCGAAATCGCGGACCTGATGGTCTCATACGACACGCAAACGGCAACATCCGCCAGCGGCGTCGTCCAGTTCAATCTCCGCTTCGTTTCTCTCGGAGGCGACGCAGGGATCTACGACCTGTTTTCCGCCCAGATATTGATCGAGCGAATCGGCGTGGGCGACAATGCCAAGTTCTCACTCGACGAATCAGCGACGGAGAACACAGGCGTCATCGGCACGGACTATTGGCTGCCGGCGCCGCCGACGTCGTTTCAGAACGCGTCGACCGTCAATTCGGAATTCCGATTCACGGACTTCGTATCCGTCGATCAAGGCCATACACCGTCACTGGGCGACGTCGTCGCCCATTTTGTGATCAACTTCAATGCGGACGCAGGGCCCGAACTCGGTGACTACGAGATCCGAATCGGCGACAGCGGGGCCAACTTCTTCAACAGTGACTTCGTCAATCGATTCGACAACACAATCGTCAGCAGGCCGCTTCAGATTCTGCCTGTTCCCGAACCCGCAACGCTCATTCCGCTGATCGGACTGATCACGATCTTTCGACGTCGCCGCGCTCGTTGAGCCTGACGGATGCTTCTTGTCTTCGGCATCCTTCTTCATATCCAGAACACGATCGATCAGCGTCGGATCCAGGACAAACGGGTTTTCGTTTCCCTGTAATCTGGCAATTTCCTTGCTGCGCCGTCGTTCGGCCTCGTCTACCTGATCCAGCTTGTTCCAGGTCCGCATGGTTTCGATCTGCGGCAGAAACCATGTCGAGTCAATCCCGCGATCTTCGTAGGTGATGTAGAAGTAGAACATCGCACGAGCGACGTTGCCCTTGTGATCCTCGCGGGGTTCAAACGCACGCGGAATCGACTCGCTGTATTCGTCGATGTCCGTCGAAGGGATGCCATGACTCGCCGAGGCGGCGCGCCACCAGGCCTGCGTCTGTTGATCAGGGATCTCCGCGAAGCGCGAATTCCCGCGAGCCCCGTTGACGCGATTGTACGTGGGGAACAGGTGGTGCAGATCGCTCTTCATTTTCTGCCGATCGCGGGCGTCGCCGAACTTGGACTGCGGCCATGTGTGTTCCGTGTTGACAATCGTGTGTTTCGGAATGTCGCGGGTTGCAAACTCGACGCCTGTATACACCAGTCGGACTTTGCCGTCGCGATTGTCGATCCTGGAAAACATCTGCCTTCGCGCCGACTTGTAACTGAGCGAACGCTCGGGCACATAGTGCTTGCGAAGATATTGCCGGAGCGCAACGCCGTGCAGTTCCGGCGCGACTGAATCCACATCGCTGTGCGCCACATGGGCCGTCAAGCCGATCGCCAGTGCGCCGATCCAACCAATGACGCATCGCCGCCGCTGACGGGGCCCATGCACATGCGTGTATTCGAATTTCGCGGACATTCTCTTCAACCTCATCAGGCATCGCCAACTCGATCGATAGCGCAACATCGCCAAGCATATCGCAAGGTTACTTCGAGTGCGCATCCGTCGGGCGATTCATGCGTCGAGATTGGCCGATTCGTTGGTTGTCCGCGTCTATGCGATTTGAACTGGATTCCGAACTCGGAGCCGCCCACGCGAGCGTCGGCTCAAGCGTCACGGCGCCCGGGCCCCACGGCTGGCTGGAATTCGCACACACGATTACGGCCGCCGCGTTTGATGCCCTCGAAGGGCTTTCCAATGAAGTCGTTTGCTCCCGCGTCCCATGCACGTATGCGTGAATTGCGATCGCCGGATCCGGGTACGAACAGAACGGGCGTCGTTTCAACGTTGCGGATTCTCCGGGTCGCCAGAACATAGGAGATTCCATCCATGTTGGGCATACATTAGTCCGTCAGAATGACATCGAATCGACGCATCCGAGGCGCAGCATGGGTTGCACGTCGTCCCCGTGTCACTCGCTATGCCGCTTGGAGCACACAAATTGGGAATATGGGATCAGGACCGAATAACCCAGGGGCGACAACGCAGACCGATCCCTGGGCGAATCAGACTCGCCCCGGAATCGATCCGGCGATCAATCAACTCAATCGTGTCAGGCCCCCAGCATTGCGGCGACGAATCCCGCCACATCCCCTGTGTCAAGCTGGCCGCTGCCATTGAAATCGCCGTGGCAGTCATACCACGTCGTCGTACCGTTCACGAGACCGTCCACGAGATTCTGGATGTCCCTGCCGTCCACGTCGCCATCTGCATTCATATCGCCGTCCGCAGGCGTTTCCGGGACGCCGCAACCGCACACGCCGGGAGCGATCTTGAACGGATCCAGGGGGCAGCCATCCGTGCAATCCGGCTCGCCGTCATTGTCCGAATCAATGATCGTGTTCACGCAGTTATCCGCAATACAGTCATCGAACGTACACGGATCACTATCGTCACAATCAATCGGCAATACGCACTCAACGGCCGAGGTGCACGAGATCGTCATCGACCCAGCGCCCGTCGCCGCTTCGTAGCCTCCGATACGAATCAGATAGTCGTTGCCGACGACGACCGGAACCAGGGCTTCACTGCGAGTGGTGCCACCGCACGCGTCATCGTTGCAGGCAATTGCAGATGCGGCGATCGGACAGGTCGCTCCGTACACGGCGAGCTTTGTGTCATAGGCGCTGCCACAGAGGCTGACTGTGGCGTCCCCCGTGCAGGTTGCCGTGTAGCGATACCAGATGTCCGCGCCGACTTGCGTATAGGCGAAGAAGTTGCAGGCCGTCGGCTCGTCCGGACCATCCGTCGTCGCGCCAGTCGAATCGAACGGCGTCGTTCCGTCGCCGACAGGCGTCGCGTTCGCGCAGTTATCATTGATCGGTCCGACGGCGGTTCCAGTAATCGTCAAGTCATAAGTACCGAACGACGCGGCATCGTAGCCGTCGATCACGATGAAATAGGTCGTGCCTCCCGTCAGTGCGACGCCCGCGAGGCTTGATCGATACGACGCCGGCGGCGAGCCCGGACAACCATCGTCATTGCATGCGAGCGGCGATCCGGACGTGACAGCGCCGGCGTAAATGTAAACTTTCGTGTCATACAGGGACGCACAGAGATCGACGGCAATTGTCTGATCGCCCGGCGGCGTGTAGGAATAGACAAGATCGGGCGCACCCAACGGCAAGAACGCGCAAACCTCGTTGTAGTTATCCGTACAGCCAGTGGTCGATCCTGTGTCGCTGAATGGCAACGCGCCGATGACGATTGGATTTGCGATCGTGTCGTTGGGACACGGATTCGTCCCCGAACACGACAGGGTCAAATCGAAATCGCCCGTATTCCCGCCCCAACCCGATACGCGAACATAGTAGATTGTTCCCGACGTCGCGGGCCACGTGACGATCGACTTGCGATTGTCGCCGCCGAGATCACAGGCAACCGGCGATCCGACGGCGTCGTCGTTGCACGCCAATTCCGTTCCGCCGCAGGATGAATACACGGCGAGCGTCGTATCGAAGTTGGTTCCCGGGTTGCACGTACTTGCCGTCGCCGTTCCCGTGCACGTCGCCGTGTAGCAGTACCATTCGTCGATCAGGTCGTCAGTGCCGCCACAGCTCGTGTCATCACCCGCCCCGCCGTTGTCGGACGTCGAGCCGGAAAAGGTACCGTCGCCGATGGCAAGGCAATCGGCACATTCATCGCCGGCCGACGCCTCGATCTGACAGGTCGAACTGCAGCCGTCCCCCGAGACGGTATTGCCGTCGTCGCAGGTTTCGCCGGCTTCGACAGCATTGTTTCCACAAACAGGGCTTCCGCCGGGAACGAGCGTATTGAGCGTCACGGCCCCGCTTCCGATCGGATCAAGCCAGTTACTGAGCCGCGTCGCGTTGGTTCCGCCGCCGGTCCATGAGACACTGAGGCGGCCGTACCAGTCGGCTTCGTTGTTGCCGCAGGCGGCGAGGCCGCCGTGCAACTGTCCGACGATCTGATGTTGCGGATTGTAGAGCGGCGAACCCGACGATCCGCCCTCCGTCGTACCGAGGTCCCAGTCGGCAACGCGGATATGCGTCCCGTTGCCGGGTGAACTCGATGCAAAGTAGCTGGTCGTCGTCACGGGATCGTTCTCAAAGCTGATCCGCTTCTCGTCGGTACTCGGATGATGGATGGCAACGGCGCTGGATCCGTTTCCAGTCGAACGATCCCAGCCGGAGAATGTGACTCCCCATGCGCCCGCCGGCGCGCTGTTCATCTGAACGAGCGTGAAGTCCGACGAAGAAGAGTCGGCTCGAAACGTGGCGCCACTGGTAAACTGGCTGAGCGAACCGTCGCCGGCGCCGCCGCTTGCACCACTGCCGGGCGTTCGGCATGTCGAGTTTTCGAAGTTCCAGTAGACCACCATCGAGCCGGCGTTTCCGCTGCTGATGCCGCAGTGGTCCGCCGTCAGGAAGTATGGCGTCTGGTTCTGGGCCGTGTTGTTGATCATGGCGCCGCTGCACGTCCACGAACCGCTCAACGTATAGACGCCGACAGACGGAATCTCATTCGCCCACGGATTGCCTTGTGAACACACAACATCGACATTGCATGCACCGGATCGGGGGGCGCCGAGCACGACGGGATCAGTGCCGAACCCGCGATAGCCGTAGCTGATCTGCCCGAGTTCGAGCGATAAATCCTCCGCGGAAACGTCGGCAGGCAATCGAACTTCGATGACGACTTCGCTGCTGCGTACAATGGGCGTCCAGAGTTGGCCGTGATCCTGAACGTCAGCGGCCGTGAAGGGCCGTACGATCTCGCTCTGGTCCCTGGCGAACAGCACGAGTTCGCCGCGTTCCGGCATGTCGTATTCGATGAACCCCAGATTGATGTGTCGGGCGTCATCGGCAGCCAGGCGGATGCGCCAGAGGCTCGAACCATCGGAGAGTGTTTCCCACAAGCCGTCATTCGCCGGCGTGATCGCAACGGGAAACGGAATCGCGATGCGAGTCGGTTGACCGTTCTGTTCATTGACGAGATCCTCCGCCTGCACAGCGAGCAGATCGATCGGTCCCACTTCAATCAGCGGCACGTTCTCCAGCGGCGCCACATCGGCGCGGTTTGAGTGGAGTTTGATGATCGGATCGGCGGTCGCGCGATCCGCAAACGGGCCGACCAGCGAGAGACAAACAAGTATTGAGAGAAATCGTGAAAAACGTATTTGCATGATGAAACCTGACATGACACTTCACTCGCTTTCGGGTTGCACTGAACAGCGGCGGCCGCACTTTGGGAACCGTCACTTTCCAATCTGACGCACGGCGACGCATCGCACATCGATGCGTCAGCGTTGAATCATCGCATTGACGCGTAAGCGCGCTGTCCTGAAACGACAGCGCAGAACATACACAGTCGTCGATCGCCGATTGGCAGTCGCATCAATTTGAATCCCTGATCCCACTTTTCCCTGTCTCGAATCGACGGACGGCAACCGAAGAACGGCGACGCCACGGATGTCGATTGCAACTAGCGTACCGACTTCGCGATTCGGAATCCAGCTTGTTATCATTCGGCGTCTGTGGCCGAGAAGCCTTGTCGTCCTGAAATAATGGGTCGCGCGAGCATTTGTCCTTCTTCTGAACGATCGCCCATCGATACATCGGCTGAGGCCGGCCGGCGACGCCTGATCGGAGAAGCATTAGAATTCGGTCGAAATGTCGAATCGGGTATTCAGGATCCTCGCCTATGCATGGACTCTGCCAAACACGCTATTGGGGCTCGCTTTCTTACCGCTGGCGCTACTTGGCGGCGGTGGAGCTCGGATGGTCGACGGCGTCGTGGAAATCGACGGCGGGATCGTCCGATGGTTGCTTCGGCATGCCACGCCCATCGGCGGCGCCATGGCGTTGACGTTGGGGCACGTCGTCCTGGGGCAATCACGGGCCGCCCTGGACGTGTCTCGCGCACACGAGCGCGTCCATGTTCGGCAATACGAGCGATGGGGACCTTTCTTCATTCCCGCCTATCTCGCCGGCAGCGCGATCGCAGCGCTTCGAGGAAGGCACTTCTATCGAGACAACCCGTTTGAAAGCGAAGCCTATGCGTCCACGGAAATAGGACCAAATCGGTAACGCAATTCGACGCGTTGCAGTCGATGTATCGGCGCTCGATATGACGAACCGAACAATGACGATGCAGTCGCAGTCTGATAGAATTCAATATTCCGATACGGTGCGTGAGGCGGAAGGGCCGGGATCGGCCCCATCGATTGCCGGCTTCAAGTCCGCGACGACGTGACGACTCACGCGCGACGGAAGGAATGGAGTCTCGCCATGGACCTCGACGAACAAGCGCTTCACTATCACGCCTTTCCCCGGCCCGGAAAAATCGAGCTCGGGTTGACAAAACCCTGCGCCACGCAGCGCGACTTGTCTTTGGCGTACACGCCCGGCGTCGCAGCGCCGTGCCTTGAGATTCAGAAGGACGAATCCGCTTCATACAAGTACACGTCGCGCGGCAACCTCGTCGCTGTGATTTCGAACGGCACGGCCGTGCTCGGGCTCGGCGACATCGGCGCCGCGGCAGGCAAGCCCGTCATGGAAGGCAAGGGCGTCCTGTTCAAGCGATTCGCGGGGATCGATGTCTTCGATCTCGAAGTCAAAACGCACGATCCTGACGAGTTCATCGAGCTGGTCGCGAATCTCGAACCGACGTTCGGCGGCATCAACCTTGAAGACATCAAAGCGCCAGAGTGCTTCAAGATCGAACAAGCTCTCGTTGAGCGGATGAACATTCCGGTATTTCACGACGATCAGCACGGTACGGCGATCATCTCCGGCGCCGCGCTTGTCAACGGTTGTCTGCTGCAGGAGAAGAAGCTGGAGGACGTGCGTATCGTCGTCTGCGGCGCGGGTGCGGCGGGCATCGCGTGTGCGAAATTCTACGTCGCCCTCGGCGCACGAAGAGAGAACATCTGGCTCGTCGATTCGCAAGGCGTCGTCACTACTGATCGCGACACGCTGACGCCGGAGAAGGCGGAATTCGCCGCGAAGACGAAGGCGCGCTCGCTGGCTGATGCGATGAAGGATGCCGACGTGTTCGCCGGGCTGTCCCGTGCGGGATTGCTGACGGAAGCCATGGTCAAGACCATGGCGAAACGGCCGATGATCCTGGCCATGGCGAATCCGACGCCGGAAATCTTCCCGGACCAGGTTCGATCGGTTCGCGACGACGCAATCATCGCAACGGGGCGCAGCGATTTCCCGAATCAGGTAAACAACGTCCTCGGGTTTCCGTTCATTTTCCGCGGCGCGCTCGACGTGCGCGCCAGAAAGATCAATGAGGAAATGAAACTGGCGGCGAGTCGCGCTTTGGCGGACCTGACGCGCGAGGATGTTCCCGAAGTCGTTTTACGCGCATACGGGCTTCAACGACTTCGGTTCGGCCGCGATTACATCATTCCAAAACCGTTCGATCCGCGCGTGCTGACGTGGGAGGCGGCCGCCGTCGCGAAGGCCGCAGAGGCGTCGGGCGTCGCCCGCTATCCGATCAAGAGCGTCGAACTCTATCGGGAGTCGCTCGTCGCTTCGCAATCGCACGGACAGGAGTTTCTCTGCCAGATTCGCCACAAGGCGCGAGATCAAGAGAAGCGGATCATCTTTGCGGACGGCGAACACGACACAATCATCCGTGCCGTGCACATCCTTCGAGAAGAACGGTTTGTCTCACCGGTACTCGTCGGCAACGTCGAGCGGATTCATCTCCGCGCGGCGGAACTGGGCGTGAAGCTCGAAGGCGCGACGATCATCGACCCACTCGCGCACGAGAACATCGACGCCCTGGCCAAGCATTTCTTCGAAAAGCGAAAACGAAAGGGCATTACGTGGGCGGACGCCCAGTACTATTCGGCTCGACCGGACTGGTTTGCCGCGCTGATGCTCGATCTGGATCAGGTGGACGGCCTCGTTGCGGGAATCAGCCGAAGCCATCCGTTCGTGATGAAGGCAATCCTGCAGATCATTCCGCTTCGGGAGGACGTCGAGCGCGTCAGCGGCATGTTCATCACGATCACGCGGGATCGACTTTATTTCCTGGCGGACTGCACGGCCCAGATGGACCCATCGGCCGAACAGCTCGCGGAAACGGCATTGATGGCCGCGGACGCAGCCCAGCGATTCTCCACACAGGACGTCAAAGTCGCGATGCTGTCGTATTCCAACTTCGGAACCGTCTTGAACGCACAGACGGAAAAAATCCGTCAGGCGGTCCGGATCGTAAAGGCGAAGCGCCCCGGCCTCTGCATCGACGGCGAGATGCAGGCCGACACGGCGATATCCACCGACATCCAGCAGCGATCGTTCCCCTTCTGCGAATTGGGCGGCCGGGCGAATGTGCTGATTTTCCCCGATCTGGCGTCGGGTAACATCACGTCCAAGCTGCTGCAACACATCGGCGGCGTGGAGACGATCGGACCGTTGACGCTCGGCCTGGCCAAGCCCGTGAACATTCTGCATCCGTCCTGCGACGTTGAGGACGTCGTCAACGCGGCCGCCATGACAGTGATCGAATGTGTGGACGGCGTCATGTAGATCTCGAAGCGCCTCGACGATCAGGCGGCACGCGATCAGCCGTTGAACCTGCTTGCTGTTGGCGGCGTACCATAGGCGGTTGGACGAGAAAATCGCCACGTCTCTCTCACAAACGATGGGTTCAAGGAGGAACCATGGGTCAAAAATACATCACTGGGATCAGTCTGTTTGCGTTGGGCGTCGCGGCCGGAGTTTCGTCGATGTGGCTGGCGCGGCCGACACTGTCGCCCACGGAAGTCAGGATCGCCCGAATTCTCCCTGTCGGACTGGCGGATGACGCGGATCGGCTGACAGTCGTCTTTGATCGCGCCATCGTTGATCCGCGCAAGATCGGCCTGCCCATGTCGGCGGCGCCGTTTGCGTTGACGCCGCACCGGGAGGGTCGATGGATCTGGGCGGCCGAGGATCGCTTAGAGTACAGGTTGTCGGAAAAACTGCCGCCCGGCCGCATTTATCGCATGCGGCGGAATGACGGAACGGACACATCGCTCGGATTTCGCCTCGTGGGCGACGATGCAATCGAATATCGAACGCGCGCCCTTGCCGTCGAATCGACGGACATTCAGTCGGCGGATCGATCGCACATCAATGTCGTGGTTCGCTTCAACCAGTCGGTCTTTCCGCATCAACTCACGGATCATGTTCGCGTGGATGACGGGCGCGGCAAGAAAGCGCTGACGGCGCAATGTCTGACTCGCGATGCCGCGGCGGAACATTTGATTCGATTTGCGCGTCCGGCATCCAATCGGGCCGTCCTGACAGTCGACGCCACGCTCGTCGGGGCAGACGGCGAGTTGTCGCTGGGCTCCGAATTCGCACGAACGTTTGAACTCGACGCACCATTTCAACTTGAGAAAGCCGTCTCCTGGGGCGGAAGCCTTGAGGAGAATCTGCAGGTCGCGCTCGATTTCTCCCGCTCCCTGAAATATGAACAGGCGATTCCCGAGATTCACGTCACGCCGTCGATCGGCGACGTCACGGCGCGGGTGTACGGCGACGAACTTCGCATTCACGGTCCGTTCAAGAGCGGCGTGCGCTATGCGTTTCGCGTGGAACCCGGCCTGGTCGCACAGGACGGGACGATTCTGAGCGAAGCGTCCACGGCGTCGGTCCGCATACCGGATCGATACGCCGCGATTCAGATTCCTCGAAGCCGTGGAATTCTGACTCCGGCGGGGAACATGAGTCTCGAATTCAGATCGGTCAACTGTCCGGAGATCGAATGCAACGCGACGCGCATCTATTCGAACAACCTCGTGGCCCAACTTCACGGCGGCGGCAACGATGAGACGGGGAAAGACGTGGGCCGGCGCCGGCTGAAGGTGGACGCGGCGCGCAATCAGCCGACGACGTCGCTGCTCGAACTGAACGACATTCTCCCGTCAACGGCGGGTATGTACTGCATTCGCGTGGGGTCGGCGGAAAGTCGTTGGGATTACGACGAGGCCGTCGTCGCCGTGACGGATCTGGGCATGACGTGTCAGCGCGCCGAAGACGGGATCGTCGCATGGATCACGTCGATCGAATCGGCGACGCCGATCCCGGGCGTGGAGATTGAAGCACGATCCTATGCCAACCAGGTGCTGGCGACGGCGACGACGGGCCAGGACGGCATCGCGCGATTGAATGTCGTCGAGAACCACACGGATGGCGCGCCATGGGTCGTCATCGCGCATCGCGGAAACGACACGAGCTTTCTGCGACTGGATCGCAACGTCTGGAGCCCGGACGGTATTGCACTGGACGGCCGCGACTATCCGCGGAACTACGACGTCTGCCTCTACACGGAACGCGGCGCTTTTCGCCCTGGCGAGACGATTCATCTCAGCGGCATCATTCGCACGGCCGACGGCGAGACGCCGCCCGCGTTTCCGATTGCGATCCGCGCCAATCGACCGGACGGACGTGCGGTCTTCACGCAGACGATTCGGCCGGACGCGGACAAGCAAGGCGTCTTTCACGTGGACATCGAAACGCGTGAAGACGCGCAGCTCGGCCGCTACACGTTCGCCGCGATGATTCCGGGATCGGATCGATCGCTCGGGGACACGACGGCGCTCGTTGAAGCATTCCTGCCCGTTCGACTCGACGTCGTCGCAAAGGCGGATCGCGATGTGTTCGTCGGCGACTCGACGCCGCGAATTGGCGTCCAGGCAAATTACCTGTTCGGAAAAGCGGCGTCGAAACTGCCTGTCACAGTCAGCGGCAAGTATCGGCAAGTCGGGTTTGATGATGCGTTGGCACAAGGATTTCATTTCGGTCCGTTGGAACTGACGGCCGAATCCGTCATTGAAGAACAGTCGCTGGCGTTGGCGGAAGATGGCGGTCTTTCCATCGCCATTCCTGCTGCACCAAGAGTGACGCCGGGGCGATGGCGCGCCGATGTCGTGGCGACGGTCAGTGAGCCGGGGAGTCGATCCGTCAGCACGCGAACACAATTCGTGAGTGATCCCGTCGGGCGACATATCGGTATTCGATTGCCGGCAGGTGAATCGTTCGCCGTGCCCGCCGATGTTGAATTCGACTGGCGACAGATGGACGGCAGCGGCGAGCCGGCCGCGGCGGGACCCATTCAGCTCGTCGTGGAGCGAATCGAATATGACTGGGCGATCCGCGAAGTCGATGGGAAACGCACCTGGCAGAGTGTCGAGCGACGCATCGGTTGCGACGATCGAACGATCAATCGCGCGGACGCGACATCCGAAGGATCTTCGTCATTCGCGTTGAAATCGCCGGGCCTCTATCGCGCCCAGTTGACGGACAAACAGTCCGGCGCGATCGCCGAATGGCAGTTTCATGCTCACGAGGCGGGCGCGTATGACGAATCATTCGCGACGCAACTGCCGGAGCAGATCGATCTTCGCCTGGACCAAGCTTCATATTTTCCGGGCGACACGGCGACGTTAACG
>JAJDEC010000670.1 GCA_029259995.1 Phycisphaerae bacterium | reverse complement strand
GTGCCGGACGCGAGCAAATGTTCGCTCTCGCCAATCATTCGCGCCCGAGTCCGTCGGGTGCCATGCGGACCCTTCAGGTCGGCATGCCAGGTGATTCGCGGCGCCGTCGCCAGCGTTCCGCCGCCCCTTCAGGGCGGGAATCGCTAATCGTGTCAGTCTTCCACGGGTTTCGCTTGACCGCTTCGCGGTCTTCGCTTCACCCGTGGCTACGATCCGTCGCTCCTTCGGAGCGAAAACACGCCGGTTGCCACGACGAGGGTGCCACTGCTCTCAAGCAGTGCCGGGCGCGAGCGAATGTTCGCTCTCGCCAACGGGCTCGGCTGGCCTTCGACAAGGAACACGCTCCGCTCCCTGACGGTCGCGGCTCTGAACGCATTAACCACCGCCCACGAGCGTCACAATTTCCACGCAATCGCCCGCCGCCAGCGGCGTCACTTCATACTCTTTGAATCGCACCAGCTGCTTGTTCACTTCCACCGCGAACGGCGGCCGAGGCTTGCGCACGTCGACCAGCGCCGCCACTGTCGCAGGTTCAACCAGCGACACGTCATCGCCGTTGACAGAGACGACGATTGATCCAGTTGTGCGCGAGGCGCTCATGTGCATCCCATCCATCCGAATTCCGCAACATCGACGGTCACATCCCGTCTCAAGCCCGGGCATTATAAGCCCGCGCCGTCATCCCGGCTTCCGCATCACGATCCGCGTATACAGCAGCCAGCAGATTTGCAGAAACACGTATTCGATCACCATTGCCGACAGTGCGTAGAGCGGGTCCAGCAGGGAAAACAGCATGATGGCGAATGTCATCGAGTTGATCGCGAGCGCCGCCAGGGCCTGCAATCGCTGGCCGCCGACACCGTCCTCCGCTGTCTCTCGCGATCGAAGCGCCCACAGCACGGCCGACGCCAGCGTCGCGGACAGCGCGATCGTGTAGGGTAAAAGCGTGACGACCGACTCGGCGCTGCCGTCAGGAAAAAAGATCAACACGATCGATGTCAGCAGCGCGCCAAGGGCAATCCATACGGAGAGTACGGCAATCATGCCCTCATGATGAGGCAGGCGGGGCCGCCTGTCGAATCCGCCGTGGAGCGACGCATGGCGGCTCAGGAAGTCCAGCGATTCAGGATGAAGGCGGCGGCGGCCCATGCACGGGGGGGCCGAATTGGAATCGCCGGGCCTCGACGACGATGACGATACGAACAAGATGGCCGTGCGATGCGTATTATCCGACATCGTTCGACAACGGCCGCTGTTGCGAAGAAAGGGCTCGACACTTGACCAGAATCATCGCACGGCTTGTCCTCGCCATGCTCATGCTGCCCCTGGCCGGGATCATCATGATGACCGGCTTCGCCGCGACCGCGATGATCGGCGGAACACCTGACGCGCGGGGGATGCTTGTTGCGTGGATCGCCACGGACGTGTTCGTCGTGATCTACTGGATCGCGATATGGCGTCGCTCCGTTGTCTGGACGTCGAGACGCCAATTGTTGACGCTGGCCGCCGTCGGACTCGGCGCGTTTGCGTCAATTCTGGCCGTCGTGGTCCTGCGCGATTTCGTGGGGATGCCGATTGAGCCGAGGATCCTGTTCGGGAATTCCATGTTTCCGGTCGTTTTCGTCTTGATGACTGTCTTCGTCTGGCGCGAATCGACGGGCGAACGGCACGCGCGAATCGTGGAGCGGGGAACAGATACTGTCAGCTGCCCGATCTGTGCCTACAACATGACGGGGCTTCGCGAAGCCAAATGCCCCGAATGCGGCGCGGTCTTTACGCTCGACGAACTCTTGACATCCCAGGCCGCCGAATCGGGCGAGGAACTGGGCGAGGCCTGAAAACTCACCTGGTCGAGGCATCTGGAATTCGGGGCGTGCGGGCGTCCCGCCCGCACGAATGTCTGCATCTGAATGCGCAGGTTTGAGCCAGACCCGACGCTAGCGCTGGTCCGTATTCGGCAAAAGGCCCGAGTCGATGAGGAATCGTCCAATCGCTTCGCCCATGACTTTCGCGCCGGCGCGAGAGACGTGCAGATTGTCCATGAACAACGCGTCGAATTCCGACGGCGCTCGATGGCGGATCGGCAGATACGTGCCCGTAAGATCAAGAAATGGTACTTCGGCGTCGTTCGCCCAGGCGCGCAGAAATCGAGATGGCTGCCGATACTTGCCCGCGTCACCGATTTCGTAGACGACCGGCGAGTAGACCAACATCATGCGTAGCGAGTTTTCCCGGCAGACGCGCGCCACGCCATCCAGATCCTCATAGCACTTATTCCAGGCCTCGCGCACGACTGGCAACGGCGGATCGCGATACACATCGTCCAGTTCCTGAAGCGCGGCCGAATGGACCTCCGCGAACAATCGATCCGCCGCCCAGTGTTGCTGCGATTCCAATTGCTCGTTGCGTTGTTGATTGACGAGCGTCGTGATCGCCCGAACCGTCCCGCTCCAGTGAAATGAGGCCGGCGGATCAAACCGAATCCGATTGCCGATCAGGACACCGCGTTCCACGCCGGCGACATCAATCATGTCGTTGAGGCAGAATTGCAGGACGACGACATCCGGCTCGGCGGCCAGTCCCTCATCCTTCAGCAGGTCGAGTTCCTGCCACGTCGCGTATCCGCACACGCCGGCATTCAGACATTCGGATCGTCGGGACGACAAATGCGTTTCCAGATAACGCTGCACCTGCGTGACCGGCGTTTGATCATCCCCGAGCTGCGTTCCGAATGTGACGGAATCCCCGAGAAAGAGAATCCGTGTGGTATTCGGTGCCTTCGTGGAAGAGACGTCGGGGCCTCGAAAACCGAATTGATTGGTGCGCGTCTCGACGCCGTCCAGAACGCCCAGTTTGTTCGGCTGATGCCCGAAACACCGGCGGGGATGCCGAACCACGATCGGCGACAATCGCCGCGGCGGCGGATAGCAGTATCCCACGATTCGATCGAATGACACAACCAACAGCGCCAGCATCATGACCAGAATGACCTTCGGCCATCGGGCAGTCAGCACTTTGCGCCGGCGCACGATGAGCAGACACACACAAAAAAGACCCGCGGCCACACCGTGCAAACGCATCGTTGTAAACAACTGCTCGACGCGAATCGGACTGAGGGCGAGCGCGTCGATATACGCCAGAAGGACTCGCGAAAAGAGCGTGACGATTGCCGCCCAGGCCGTTCCGACAGCCAGGAGCCCATACGCGATTCGCCGTGATTGCAGCGATTCGCCTGTCACATCGTTCGAGGGCGTGTTGGATGCGGCCTCGATGCTGGGCACAGGGGTTTTCGGCATAAAAAAGAGATCAATCCGACGCGACGCGGCGGCAGTCAATTACTCCGGTTCGATCGGCTCCGTCGTCGGCGTGACGTCACCTGGGCGTTTGCGATGCTCCGTGAAGGGTATTCGCAGCGCGTACACGCCGTCCTCCAGCTGGCTTTCAACCGGGAAGCCGCAACGATGAAAAATCCGGAGCATTCCGTGATTGTCGATGAGCACGTCCGCCGTCAGTCCCGCAATTCCGTTCTGCCGTGCAGCATCCACAAGTCGGTTCATCATCAATGTGCCGACGCCCAGATTCTGATAATCGTCGCGTACCAGAAATGCGGCGTCGGCGAAATTGTCTCGCGGGTTCTTGCTGTAGTGTGCGATCCCGATCATCTCCCCGGACTCGTCGCTGCCTGTGAGAACGACCAGGACCATGTCCGAGGTGTAATCCACGTGGAGCAACTCCTGCAGTTTCTCGTGCGGCATCGATTTGATCATGCGGAAGAAGCGATAATGAACCGATTCGTCCGAAAGTTTGTAGAACATTTGCCGCAATAGGGGTTCGTCCGTCAATTTCAGCGGCCGCAGAAATGCCGTCTTGCCGTTTCGCATTGAAAAGACTTCTTCGAGCTGGTCCGGGTAGATGGGCGATTGGATCCGCAATTCGATCTGATCCCGGTAGACCATCTTGCGGGCTTTTGCATCCGACAGGAGCCAGGGCCGGAATTTCGGGTCCGCAATCTGGATCAGGGCCAGGGCCCGCTCGCGAATGCATTTGCCGTGAAGATAGGCCGTTCCGTGTTCCGTGACGACATAGTGCACATCTCCCCGACTCGTGACGACGCCGGCGCCCTGCTTCAGATAGGGAACGATTCGGCTGATCGTGCCGTGGTCCGCTGTCGACGGCAGGGCGATGATCGGCTTGCCGCCGCGACTGGCCGCCGCGCCGCGCGTAAAGTCGACCTGGCCGCCGATCCCGCTGTAGAACATCTTACCGAGCGAATCGGCGCAAACCTGCCCCGTCAGATCCACTTCGATCGCCGCATTGATCGAGATCATCTTGTCGTTCTTTGCGATGTTGAACGGGTTGTTGACGTATTCCGTCGGGCGGAACTCAATCAGTGGGTTGTTGTCGATGAATTCGTAGAGCTTCTTCGATCCCAGGACAAAGCTCGCGATGATCTTGCCGCGATGAAGCGTCTTCTTGTCGTTGGTAATAACGCCTTTCTCGACAAGCGGCATGACGCCGTCGCTGAACATCTCTGTATGGATGCCGAGATCCGAGAATCCGTCGAGACTGTGCAACACGGCGTCCGGAATCGTCCCGATGCCCAACTGCAAAGTTGCGCCGTCTTCGATCAGGTGCGACACGTGTCGCGCGATCCGCTTCGCCACATCGTCGGGCTCCTCCGGAATCGCCTCCAGAATCGGGCGATCGCTCGGTACGAGAACATCAATCTCTCGAACATGGATGAAATTGTCGCCCAACACGCGCGGCATCTGCTCGTTGACTTCCGCGATGACGAATCGAGCCGTTTCCGCCGCCGGTTTCACGATATCGCACGAGACGCCGAAGCTGCAGTAGCCGTGTTCGTCGGGGCGGCTCACTTCGATCATGGCCACGTCGATGACGACGCGGCCGCTTCGGAACTGCTCTGAAATCTCTGAAAGAAAGATGGGCGTGTAGTCAGCGCGCCCTTCGCAGACGGCCTCTCGCACATTGGGCCCGATGAAATACGCGTTGTGCCGAAATCGCGCATCGAATCGCGGCTCTGCATAGGTTGCGACGCCGAGCGTCAGAATGTGAATGATTTCCGTGTCGCTCAAATCCTCACGGGCTGAAAGAGCCTCCACAAGCGACTGCGGCTCTCCCGCCCCGGACCCGATGAATACGCGCTGACCGTGCCGAACTTTCTGGACGGCGCGCTCCGCCGTCCGAATCTTGTCGGAATACCGCTCTTTCCAGTTCGCCTGCCTGTCATCACTCATTTCGCGGAATTCCCATCTGCATCAGTTCGCGCGTCGGATCGCCGGGTTCCTGGGTTGTCGGCAGATCGGCGGTCTGCCCGAGTTTTCAAGCGATTCGCACAGCGATACGCTCTCAAAGTATGATAGTTGTATGAAAATCGGGCGAAAGCCCTTGTCCCGCGAGAATCGGAAATAACATGGCCAAAGAGACGAACGGACGCGGGATCACCGGATATTCGGGAACGCCGCTGGCGAAGAAGCTTGGTATCAAGGCGGGCCATCGCGTCGCACTCGTGGCTGTGCCGAAGGACTTCGAATCCCGGCGCATCAACATGCCCGACAACGTCAGCGTCGTCCACAGTCTTCGCGGCAACGCGACGACGGATGTCTTCCTGGTGTTTTGTCGCAATCAGCGAGCACTCGACGGGTATTTCCCGAAGGCGCGGGATCGGCTCGCGCAGAGCGGAGGCCTGTGGATCGCCTGGCCCAAGAAGGCGTCGGGAATCATGACGGACTTGTCGGACAGTGTCGTTCGACAATTCGGGCTCGATGCGGGGCTCGTCGACAATAAAGTCTGCGCGATCGACGAGACTTGGAGCGGCTTGC
>JAJDEC010000669.1 GCA_029259995.1 Phycisphaerae bacterium | reverse complement strand
GACGGAGATCTCGTGAATGCCGTCGATGTCATCCTGCGTTTCGCCGGGAAAACCCACCATGTAATAGCATTTCACACGTTGCCAGCCTGCCCTGTACGCTTCGAGCATTCCGTCAATGAGATTGCCGTCCGTCACTTTCTTGCGGATGGCCGCGCGCATTCGATCCCGAGCCGCCTCCACGGCAATCGTCAGTCCACTTTTTCGGACGTTGTTCGCCATCCACGGGATATTCTGAAGCATCTTGTCTACGCGCAGCGACGGCATCGAAATACCAACATTGCGGGATTCGAAACGCGCATTGATTCTCGCTGACAGTTCCTTCAGATGCGGATAGTCAGCCGTGGAAAGACTCAGCAGGCCGAGTTCGTGATGTCCGGTGGATCGATACTGCGACTCGGCCAATTCCAGGATTTTCTCGACGGATCGAACGCCGACGGGGCGTTTCGTGTAACCGGCGTGGCAGAAGCGGCATCGCTGCGGGCAGCCGCGCATGACTTCGATGGCGATTCGATCGTGGACGACGTCCACATACGGGACAATCGGGCGAGATGGGAATGGGGCGTTCTCGAAATCCGGCGTCTGGCATCGTTCGATCTGTGTCGGCAGTCCCGTCACGCGGGCGGCAACTTCACGAATCGTACTGTCAGGATTGTATGAAACGTCATACAGCGAGGGGGCGTAGATCCATGGAAACTCCCGCGCCATCAACTCGATCATGTCGCGACGACGGACACCGTTCGCCTTCAGCCGTCCATAGAAATCGAGTATTCCGGCCATCGACGCCTCGCCATCACCAATGACGACGAGGTCCAGAAAATCCGCGACAGGCTCCGGATTGTCGGCCTGGGGACCTCCCGCAATGACGAGCGGATGACTATCGTCCCGCTCCGACGATCGAATCGGAATGTCCGCCAATTCGAGCATATTCAGCAAATTGGTGAATCCGAGTTCATATTGAAGCGAGACGGCGAAGATGTCGGCCGTTGCGACGGGTTGACGCGTATCCCATGTAAAAAGGGGCATCTTGCGTTGCCGCATGATGGCCTCTGCATCCGTCCAGGGCGCGTAGACCCGCTCGGCGCAAACGCCCGGCAAGTGGTTGCAGAGCCAGTAGATAATCTGGCAGCCCAGGTGCGACATGCCGATCGTGTAGGCGTCCGGGAAGGCCACGGCGACGCGCACGTCGGCCGCCTGCCAATCACCATCCTGTACGAGCTGATTCCACTCACGTCCGATGTACTGGGCGGGCTGCTTGACATATGGCAGCAGGTCGTTACTCACGGACGTTGCTAAATGATTGTCGGATAATGACATTGGCGAAATTCGATCAATGGGTTCAGGGGGCTCGGAACGTCCGTCGGATTATACGCGACATTCGTTGATCCCTCGAATCTCCGTGTCGCAGACACTTGGCGGATGACTAGTCTTACGGCAGCGGTGTGGGCCGCGCCGAAGACACGGCACATCCAAGGTGTGTCGCGAGTTTCGGACGGGCCCATTTATTTTGCAGTCGAACGAAATGATAACGAAGGTGCTCCATTTTCGGACGCCATGCAGGAATTTCGTCCAACGTACTGTGGATGCCGTACTTGCGGACTTCCCATGCTTGACCGGCGGATTGGCCGCCGGATAGGATATGCATGAGGGGAAAATCCCACCGGCATCCCACGCATGACGCAGAGCCAGCCGCATTGCCGGTGTAACTCGCGTCGGAGGAATCTCAGCGATGAATCGACGAATGATTCGGTCGAAGTTGTCTATTGCCGCGCTTTGTGCGGGGTTGTTTACGTTCGTTGGCATGGACTTGCAATGTCCAGCCGACGGCGGTGCGCCATTGAATCCGCCGCCCGCGGACATCAACACGGCGCCTCGGATCGTCATTACAAACGTGACGACGCCGGGTGGAAACAACGAGGCCGAGCAAGGCGAGCTGGTGGAGATCGACTTCACGGCCGGCGACGATGAAGATCGCGCCCTGGTTCGTGTCTTTGCATCCGCCGAGCCGAATCCAACGGCGGCCGATGAACTTCAGATTCTGTCGAACTTTCAGGTTGGGCCTGGAACCGGCAGCGGCAAGGCGTTCTGGCCGACGAACAACATCGTGCCGGGCTCCTATACGCTCTTCGGCGAAATCAGTGACGGTACGTTTGATCCGTCGACGGGAACGGGCAATCGTCCGATTCGCGTCTCGGCACTGACGGCGCTTCTGATCACGCCGGAAGGCACGGTGGAAGAAAACGCGCCGCCGACAATCACGATCGGCCTGCCCGCCAGCGACGCCGGCCTGACGAATCGAGATATCCTCACGATTCGCTATACCGTCAGTGATCAGGAGAGCAATACGGACACGCTGACGGCCCGATTCTTCTTCGATCGCGATCGCATTGCGGCGAACGATGCGACGCAGCCGCCGTTGCTTCTCGGCGAATTCGCCGTCGCCCCGGGAACCATCCCGAAGGGCCAGCTTGGCGAGTTGAATCAGGATATCGAAATCGATCTGAATACACTTCAGACGCGCGTCGAAACAGATGAGGGTGGGCGACCACTTCCGTATTACGTGCGCGTTGAGTTGTCGGACGGAAACAACACGCCCGTGAATGCCTATGCCGTCGGCACGGTCCGACTTCTGCGAGCGCCGTCAGATATCGTTGATCTCAAGTTGATTGCGGGCCGCGTGGCCGGCGCGATCTTCCAGGGCTTCGACGGAGCCCCTGACAATCCGACGCGCGGCAGTCGCACGGGAACGGCCATCACGGCCCTCGGCGATCTCGACGGCGACGGCCTCGGCGATTTTGCCATCATTTCCGAAACAGCCAGTCCTTTCAATTACAACCGCGTTGGCGAAGTGCACGTCGTGTACGGTCGCGAACGACGCATTGATCCGGATCTCGCACAGTTGCTT
>JAJDEC010000668.1 GCA_029259995.1 Phycisphaerae bacterium | reverse complement strand
TCGCAAGCTGCCGGGCGAAGCGCAGTTTTCGTTTATTGGCGTGAGCGGCAAGAAGAAGTTTGTCGACACGACGCTCATCGCCGGGCCGGACAGTGTGCAGTACACCGTGCAGGGGCAGCGCGGCGACTCGACCGGTCCCGTCTCGCAGATCTTCCTGGTCACGTTTGGGCAGACGTCGGATGGCGGCGCGACGGCTTACGTCGGCGCCAGCGCGCCGCGCGGCAGCGTCGCGGCGAAGGCGAGCGCGACGAACGGCAATGGTTATACGAACGGCGCGACGAATGGCGTGTCGGCGAATGGTTTGTCGCGGATGGGTGTGTGAACCGAGCGGGTGACGCGTCGCGGGCTTCGAGTGGGTCGGCGCCACGGCGCCGGATCCTTTGCGAAGCAGGCGGTGGGTAACTCGATCATGGGGCGATTGCCCGGTTCCCCAACCTTTCTATCCAGAAAGGATGGGGAACCCGCACCATATATGATGGATGTCGCCTGCGCCGCGCTCGCATGCTTGCCTTGAGGGGCAAGCATGGCACCCAAACTATCACGATCCGATGCTGAGCGAGTTGACGATTCGCGATCGACTGAACCACATGTCGTTTCGGATCTGGCAGGATGGAGCGGGCTACGATCGCAACAGTCGAAAGGAATCGACGCTTTCCAAGGCGATCGATGACCTTCATCGGAACCCGGTTCGGCGAGGTTCTGCTCCCACGTCAAACCTCTTGCAACTCAGATCGAGTTGATCAAACGGGGGAAGATCACGATCTGTCGCGATCTAGTGACTCACTGCCTGAAATGTTGAGACAGGCAAATGCCGGTCAGATGGGGCATGACATTCACTAACTCTTTGCCCGGTTGCGAGTTAACAAGAATGTCACCGCTTTGACACTCGACAAGACTGACAGTTTTTCGGCGCGAATTGTGGCGGATTTGGAGAGGAATCTCCGAGTGAGCGGCATCCCTGGTGCGTAGGATTTCACAACCCATCGTCTGTGGCAGGTTGTGCATTGTCTGCGTTCTGAATTCTGGGCGAGTCAAGCGTTGGATCCTCGCAACGAATCCGATACACTGCTTAATCGTCGCGGATCTGTTGCGGCAACGGATGGGTTCTCGGGAAGAGTCTTTATTAGATCAATCCAAGGGAGGCGAGTATGAGGCAGAGAATACTGTGTGCTTACACATTGACGGGCGTGGGTGTCTTGTTGGGCATGACATCGGGCGTGCGGGCGGATTTTTCTGCACAAATAACCGGCACGGTGACTGCAATTACAGGGGATTCGATCTTCCCAGGATTGACCGTGGGCGCCGACGTCTCGGGTGCATTCAGCTATGACCCGACTGGTGCCCTTCCAACGGGCTCATTAACGGGACTGAACAGGGCCGATTATCCTGATCTGCCCACTTCACTGTCCATTCAGTTCGGAACCAATCTAGTCAACTTATCTGGAAACGCCGGTCGCGTCGTCATAGAGGACACGCCTTCTTTCGACGCATTTGCATACAGGCCTGTGTTCACGAATATGGGCGGGTTTGATAACGTTTCCGCCTTTCTCATATCCAATGACCAATCGGCACCATTTGGCCTGGTGAGTAATCTGGATTTGCCCGAGACGATTGCCGACCTCAATCTGTCGGAGATTACGGACAACTCAGGGACGGCAAACAGGATTAGCTTCTCATCGGGCGGTCAGTTCGGCACCATCCATTTTGATTATCTTCCCTCGCCTGTGCCCGAGCCCACAACCCTTTCCCTGCTGATTCTTGGAGGCGTGGCCCTCCTCCATCGGCGCCGCTGAGCAATTCGACATCCAAACGCTCGCGGGCCCGTCCTTATGGCGGCCATGTGGCGCTGTGCGCGACCGGCGCCACACGGCAATGTCATGGTCTGGGTACCGGCGCCAGGGGAGAATGATTGACACCGAAGATTCGGAATCCGCTCCAAACCCTCTGCCGTCCGGGCAAAGGCGGGTCACGATGATTGCATCGCGCAAGGGAGCGACGTTGCTGATGGCATTCATGGGCGGCGGACCTGGGCAGACCGAGAGATCTGTTCGTCGAAAGCCCTTACGAAATCATTGACAATAGAAGCAAGTGGCGCCCGTGTTGCGTCGTCCCTTGGAAAACATGTTACGCCGCCCGAAACCGGAACCACGGCATCAGAATCGACGATGAAAGTTGTGCAATTGAATCGGCTTCGTTTTCGGGGAGGTGTCCCCTTTCTTGCGAGGTCGATGCTGATCCAGGTTGACCGCGGGGCCGGTTGAGAATCTCGCTAAACCTCGCCCCAAACGCGGACTTTCCGCCTCCATCGATAGAGCCGCATTCCTCTCTCTTTCGGCGGACGTGCGTCGAAGCACCGAACCTGTGGCGGGTGGCACTATCGGTAGACGTGGTCCGTCGCGCGTGCGACTGGTCGGCTTGCCCGCCATTGCTTTGGCCGTGGCGTGAACTGACCGGCTACTCGCCGATTCCCGGCCGCGTCGGTGACTGACGCCGAAGACGCTCACAACATCAAGCCGAGCCGGCCCGAGTTGCGGGTTGCCCGGCGTTTGTTCCGAGACTCCTGCGACGCTGGTACCGCTCCTTACACGGTCGCGGCTCTGATCGGTTGTCGACGACGTCCGGACCGTGATCGATGCGCGGCGCGCGGGCGTGCGACTGGTCGGCTTGTCCTCCAGTGCATCGGAGGACAAGGCGGCTGGTGGAATCCGCCCGACCTTCCCGCGGTTATACTCGATCGTCTGATCAAGTCGATGGCGCCACGTTGGAGGGTTTTCAATGCCGTTATTCGAACTCGGCGAGGATCGCTTGACCGCGATTGAGGCGACGACGTTCGCCGCGGCCAAGGTCAAAGAACGCCAGGATCTGCAAAGGCTGCTGCGCGACCAGATCGAGATCATCGTACCGGACGGTCTGGTCATCGCCGAGGAATTCTCCGATTGGGATGACTCCAGGCGGAGTATCGATCTTCTTGTCCTTGATCGAGACGCGAACCTCATTGTGGTCGAGCTCAAACGCACGGATGATGGGGGCCACATGGAGCTGCAGGCGATTCGCTATGCGGCGATGGTCTCTACAATGACATTCAGCCAGGCGACCGAGGCCCATGCCCAGTATCTCCTCAGCCGAGGTCTGGAGGATGACGCCCGGCTGCGCATCCTTGACTTTCTTGGCTGGAGTGAGTCCGACGACGAGGAATTCGGGCGCGATGTGCGCATCGTTCTGGCTTCTGCCGACTTCTCCCGGGAACTGACGACGGCGGTGCTCTGGCTCAATGAGCGCGACATCGACATTCGATGCGTGCGCCTCGCGCCCTATCAATACGGCGACAAGACCGTGATCGACGTGCAACAGGTCATACCTTTGCCGGAGGCCATGGAATACCAAGTGCGTGTGCGCGAGAAGGCGACGCAGGAGCGAGCGGCGCGACACGGTCAAAGCGCGCGCGGGGAATTGATGTATCGTTTCTGGTCGGCGCTGCTGAAACGGGCCAACACTCGTCTTGACCTGCATCAGAGCATCTCGCCCTCGCGCGGAAGCTGGATCGCGGTCACGGCACATGGGATCTACTACAGCTACGTGACGGTGTATGGGGCGGGGCGAATCGAAGTCTATATCTACCGGCCGGATCCCGCGGAGAACAAAGCGATCTTTGACGATCTTTTCCAAAACAGATCGGCCATCGAAGGTGCGTTTGGTCGGGAATTGCGTTGGCAACGACTGGACGAAAAGACTGCGTGTCGAATCTCGGCGGAGATCGAGGGCGG
>JAJDEC010000667.1 GCA_029259995.1 Phycisphaerae bacterium | reverse complement strand
TGGTCCGTGACGACCAGGTCGACCGCCATCTCGTCGCGCGGTCGATACGTCGTCCGATCCGTCGTCAATGTGACGTTCAAGCGTCGCTCGACCGTGAAATCGCGCGACGCATCATAGAGTTTGCGCGTATCCATGACGGCGACGGCAACCCGGAAATTCGGAAAGTGCGCGTGATCGATGGGAATGTCGACGACATTGTGCCCCGCGTCGAGACGCGTTGTTCGATAGGACAGAAATCCGTCGCCCTCGAATGTCAGCAGCGCCAGCGGCGCCCTGGCCATTGTCGGTGCGTCCTTGTGAGGCTCGATGCGCGAATGGAGATCGAGCGCCAGCGTCTCGCCGACTTTGTAGTGCTGGCGATCACTGAACAGTCGAAGACGCGTGCCATCGTCCGCGTCGGAAATACGCACGGTCGTTTCTGCCGTGACTGTGTTGCCGAGTGAATCGACACCCTCTGCGCGAATCGCGTACGTGCCGCCCTTCGTCAGTCTGAGCACGACGCGCCCGCGACCCGTTTCCGCATCCGTCGTCACATCGGCCGATTCGACGCGCGTCTCCGCCCATTCGCCCGCGCTGCGCGTCTTTCGAAACGCGGCGACTGTCATTGCCTGCGCAATCGGCTTGTCTTTCAGATTCAACGTCTTGAGAAGGACTTCAACCGGTTCGTCGGAAAGAAACAAGGGTCTCAACGTCTCAATCGATGCCGTGAATGCGTGATCCGCTATCGTCACGGCGGCGGCGGCTTCGAGGCCCATCTCCGCCTGGCGGGCGTAGACCATTGCAACAGCCTGTTCGGGCAGCGCGCGGGAATCGAATTCAAACACCACACGCCCCTTGTCGTCCGTGATGCCGACGCGATTGATCGCATTGCCATCGTCGAGCATCAGCGAGTATTCGATTTTCCGATCGCGTACGGGCTCACCGTAGTTGTACGTCGCGACAATGGCGCCCTGGATCGGCTGCCCACGCATGATCACGCGCTCGGCGATGTCGAACGATAGAAACGCCTTGGGCAATTCGTATGTCTGCACGAGAAATGTGCTGGCAAACGTCGGACCATCCGGGCGCCGCACGACCAGCTTGTAGTCGCCCACGGGGCCGTCTTCCGCAATTTTGAACGACGTTGCGAACGTGCCAAACGCTGTCAGGGCGATCTCCTCCGTCTGCAACACGCGGCCCTTCGCATCGAGGATGTCGACCTTCCAACGCTGACGCGCGTCATCGGGCTGCGTCGCAATTGCGTATTGCCCGTTGCGCGTCTCGCGCAAGATGCCGCGGATATTCACACCGTCGCCTGGCTGGTAGGCCGTCCGGTCAGTTGTTATGTAGCCGCGCGGCTTGAGTCCTCCGGAGAAGGACAGACCGCGCAGCGACAGGCCCGAGCCCGCAACGTGCCCGTCGGTCATGGCCAGCACGGTCGCGGAAGAGTTTTCTTTGATTTTCTCATCATTGGACAGCCAGACGCCGTCCGCGCCGGTTTCGCCGCCAAGGATCGTCTTGACGCCGTTGGTGACGATCAGCTTCACGCCGACGGCCGGTTCGCCGGTGAGCATGTCTTGTGCGAAAACAAGCAATTGCTCGCGTGTTGATCGGACGAGAACATCGATGTCGCTGCGAATGACAAGCGTCGTGGCTTCAATTTTCTTCGTCGGCGCGCCGTCGTCCAACGTCAGTTTGCTGTTTTCGTTGCTCAGGTAGACGGCGAACACTCCCGGTCCCTCGATCGGAATGTCGATGTTCTGCGTATGGGGTCGATATCGCGCGAAGTCCTTGACGTCATGTTCGAACTGATGATCGGGATCGATGAGCAGCAAGTCGAGATCGTCGACGCGGCCCAGCATGTGACGCTTGCGAAAGTAATCCTCCATGTCGATCCGGTACATTTTCACGCTCAGCTTGTCGATGTTGCGCGTGTCGACATGGATCTTCGCGGACTCGTTCGTTCGAAAGACGCGCTCGGTCTCCACGGCGAGATGGACGCCTTTCATGTCAGACAGTCTGGCTATTGCATGAGACTGGTACGACGACCAGTTGAGCGCCGTGTACGCCTTGATCGCTTCCTCAAGATCCCGTACGCGCGTCTCGAGCGTTTGCCCGACTTCATACTGGGCGTGCCCAGCTTCCTCTGATGCGGGGAATTTGCCGACGAGCTTTCGCCATTCGGCGATCGGCAGTTGCCAGTTCGGCGATTCGCCCGCGTCTTCGCGTTTCTTCTGCTCGTCATAGGACATCTGCCCGAAGTCGAAGAGAATCTGGCGAACGCGATTGTCGAGCGGGTATTTCTGCAGGAATGCGTTCCACGCAGCCCGCGCGTCATCGAATCGATCCTCCTTGCGCGCATGGACGCCGATGGCGTACTCCGCGTCCACGATCGATCGCTGCGCATCAGACCAATGGGCGCCGCTCGGATATTTGGCAACGTATTCATTCCAGACGCCGATGGCGTCGGCGAATTTCGTCTGGGCCGCGAGAATCTGACCAATAAGGTACAGGGATCGCTGCGAGAGCTTCGCATGCAGTTCGCGCGCGTCTTCGTCCGTCAGTCGATCGCTGCGTATTCCGATCAACTCTCGAAATGCCGCGATCGCCGCGTCACTCCGGTTCAGATGGGCATACGCTGCACCGATATCGAATGCCGCCTGTACGGCATGTTTCGAATCAGGCGTGCCGGCAATCAGATCCCGAAGAACGGAAACGCCCGATGAGAGGGACGCACTGTCGCCAGGTTCCGGCATGCCATAGGTTTCGGCAAGTAGCTGCATCGCCTGGGCGTAGATCGCGGAACGGGCATCGCTGTCGCTGTCCAATTCGGGAAGCAACGCAATCAAGTCGATCAATACGCGCCGGGCATTAACAGGATCGTGATTCCTCAGCCGGGCCTTGCCGAGTCCCACTCGCGCTTCGTAAATATGAGAACCCTGGCTGCTGCGAAGCGGAGGCAACGCCGTTCCGGCATTGGTCTTGAGAAGTCGATTTCGATAGTCGGCGTCGTAGCGCTTGAGGTACTCGTCGAATCGCGCCGCCGCCGCCGTCCAGTCTTCCGACATCAGTTGGGATTGCGCAACTTTGAAGGCAAGCGACTCGGCGAGCGGCTCGCCCGGTTCGAGATCCTGCGCCAATGCATAGAATCGCGCGGCCTGACTGAAGTTTGGCGCCGACAGCGAATCCGTCGGTTTGAAAAACTCGTCGGCGAAATCGATGTACGTCCTGGCAAGCTGTGCCTTGCGGGCGGGCCCGATGAGTTCGCGAACCCGTTCCGCGTAGATCTTCTCGGCCGCGTCAAATTCGCGTCTCGCCACATGGGCGTCCGCCATTCGCATGCGGGCCTTGATCGCCCACGGACCCTCTGGATAGGCCGCGAGCTGGGCCGCGAATTCCCTGATCGCCTGCGGATGATTTCCAAGATAGTGGTTGGCAAGACCGCGACGATACAACAGGAACTCGCGCTGTTCAGGAACAGCGTCGGTGATGGCCTGATCAATCAGTTGAATCGCCTGCTGATATTCGCGCATCCGGAGTGCGCGCTGAATGGCGGCATCCTGCCCCGAATCGTCCGCCAGCGCGGCCGAGGTCAACGAGAACGCAAGAATGGACAGGCAATGTAGTACGGATCGTGGACGCATGGCGGAATCTCCGAATAGGCCGACAACATGATTGCGACAGCCTGGATCGTCTCTTGGATTGTTATGGCCGGGGCGGGCGAATCGTCCCCTCGGAAACGGACGTCTCGCCGCATTCTGACGCCGAACAGGGCAAGCAGGTTCCCGCTATGTTGTAAACGGACGATCCGCCGAGGTTGAGACAGGATTCCGACAAATCCAATTTGAAGATACCTGATCGGGCGCAATGCAAACGCAATTTGCAGCACTGGGAGCGGGATTCGTGAGCCGCGGATACGATGACGACGCCGAACTGGAAATAGTCGCCCGCCTATGCACAATCAGACGGGACCGCGCGTCGGCCCAGGCGCCTGAGGAATTGGGAGTTTTTTCGGATGGACGGGTTGCTGGTTTCGGGATTGATTCTGATCGCCGTCATCGGTCTCGTTCTGGCCGCGTTTCAATTGCCGGGCACGTGGCTAATCCTCGTCGCCGCCGCGGGTTATGACTGGTACTACGATTTCGGGCGGATCGGCTGGATCTGGCTCGCGATTCTCGTGGCCATCGCCGTCGCCGCCGAGATATTTGACGGCCTGGCGGGGGCGCTGATGGCGAAACGGGCAGGCGCGAGCAGGCAGGCGATGTTTGGGGCACTCCTGGGCGGTTTCATCGGGATGATCGCCCTGACGATTCCGATACCGATCATCGGGACCATCTTGGGCGGCATCGTGGGATGCTTCGTCGGCGCCGTCGTCGGGGAATTGAGCGTTCGAGAGGGCTATGCAGCAGGGGCCAAAGTCGGCATCTCGGCAGTCGTCGGTCGAATACTGGGGCTGGTTGCGAAAACCGGCGCCGCGGTTGTCATCGCCGGGGTTACGGTCGTTCTGGCCGCACTCGCCCTATTCAACGGCATCCTTTCTGAAGCAGCCCTCCTATGAGCCGGGGCAATGTCGCGCCGAACCAATGGCACCAAATGCGACCTGCGACTGTCGATTGCGATACAATGCAATCAGCTTGCCGCGAACTGTTATCGCTCTGGGGCTTGTATGCGATCTGTGCTGTCAATTCTGTGCTTCCTGGTTTCCGCGACGTTTGGATTCGCGCCGCCGAACGAAACGTCACCCGCATCACAATCCGCGAGTGCGCCGGCGACTCAGCCGTCCTTCTCCGACAAAGTGGACGCATTGGTTCAGTTGTTGGGACATCGCGACTACAGGACGCGCGAATCGGCGCAACGGCAACTCGCCGCGCTCGGGGATGCCGCCCTGCCGGAAATGGTCCGGTCTATCAATCATGACAACCCGGAAATCTCGCGACGGATTCAGGGATTGATCCGGCGACCTGACGATCCGGCACTGCGCATCGAGACCGTTCGCCAACTCATCCGGACGGGCGATCAGTCACAGATCGAAACAGCCGTGTATATGTTGTTCAAAACGCCGATTGTGGATTACCCGCGATTCAAGAGAATCACGGACGGAGCATCGGGCATCGAACGTGCGATGTTCGAACCGATCTGCGAACAACTCTCGCAATGGCGGCAAATCACAGAGCGATTCGAAGCACGCCAGGCGCGACTTGTCGTCGAGAAGCCGGACGCCGCGAGACGCGAACGTGAAATGCACGAAGGCACCTACTTCTATCAGGCCGAAGCGGCCCTCTGGACGGCGATTGAAGCGGCGGAGGATTATCGAGCCGCACGCAAGACGGCGAACGCATCGGCGTCTACACAGCCAGTGAAATCGCAACACTCCACGAGTCAGCCGGGACGCTGATCGAGCGAGATGAAAATACCCGCGCGATTCGAATGTCATCCACGTGCGGGCACACGAACTGTCAATCCGACCGCGTCTGACGATCGGCGGCCGCCAAATGCTATGACGAAACAGGCGATTCGTTGGGCTTGCGAGCAACGACATCCTGTAACGAAATGCCCTCGAGATAGTCCTTGAATTCATCTGCGGCATGATCGGTCACGCCCCGAATCGCGCCACGAACGGAGAATGGCAATTCGCGCAGGTCGTCCCCGTTCGGGTCAAATGACTCGATGGCACCCACGGCATGGAAGACGTCATACAGCGTGATGTCCTCGGAAGGTCTTTGAAGTCGAAATCCACCGCGCGGTCCGCGATCTGAATGGAGGATGCCGGCTCCCGCCAACTGGCTTAGAATCTTTGCCGCATAGGCTCTGGGCAATGCGTGCCGTTCCGAAATGTCGCCGGCGCGCATTCCCTTGTTACCGGAATTCTCAGGAGAATGCGTCGCGATATCGTAAAGCGACAACAGCGCATAAATGGCCGTCTTCCGCCTAAGCATGAGCAGGCCTCATCATTGTGGTACATAGATACACCTTGCAACGGAAACGTCCCACGCCGTTCCCGATACATCACGGCTTATTACAATGATAGGAAACAAAGTCGCGCGAAGCTGGGTAAAATTTTCCAAAAAAACCAATAAGATGGCATTCCGACAATGCGCCTCGCCATTTGAATACCAACGACGACAACGTTGTGTGCAACAAACATGAGTGTTTCAAAAAAACAGAAGAAATCGCCCGCATGGTTGCGGGCGTTGGGACGCCGGGAGATGCCCGAGCGAATCGACGTGGACGACAAGCGGTTTGCGATGGAAAAATCGTTTAAGCACGACTTTTTCGCCGCGACGGGACTCTACCAGGGCGACTCGGGGCGCGTTGTCCTTAAGGTCGGAAGGCAGGCATCGCTGCTGGGGTTTCCCATGCGCTGGACCGGTCGGTTTCTCTTTCGGCGCGAATCGCGACTTCTGAACAAGACGCAACATCTCAAGGGAATCCCGGCGCTGACAGGTTCGTGGGAGGACACGGGATTGGTTCACGAATTCATCGAGGGCCATCCGCTGACGAAAGGTGAATCCATCGCCGACGATTTTTTTCCGCGACTCGAAGCACTGATCACGGCAATGCACGAGCTCGGCATCGCCTACGTCGACCTGGAGAAGCGCGAAAATGTCCTTGTCGGCGACGACGGAGGTCCATGGCTCTTCGATTTTCAGATCGCGTGGGATCGATCCGGATGGTTTCTGACGCGCTGGATTCTCCGAATTCTTCAGCGCTCGGATCGCTACCATTTGTTGAAGCACTGGCGACGCCTGCGTCCCGACCAGTTGGACGAAGCGCGATTACGTGAATCCCAGTCGCCCCCATTCTGGATCGCAGGACATCGGCTGATTTTTCGTCCGATCACGCGACTGCGTCGCTACATTCTCGTTCTGCTCGGCGCACGATCCACGTCAAAAGGAAGATCGCCGGGATAGACAACGAAATCGATCGTCATCAAGGACGGAATGGCCCCGGCGCGAATGCGCTAATAATGCAGTACGGAGTGGGCCTCGAATCCCTTGAGCCGTTCGCGACCTTTCAATGCATCGAGTTCGATCAGAAATGCAAGCCCGATGATCTGGCAATCGAATCGGCCCACAAGATCGCAACAGGCCTGCATGGTGCCGCCCGTCGCCAGCAAATCGTCAATCATCAGGACGCGCGAACCCGGCCGCACGGCATCTTCGTGAATCTCGAGCGCGTCTGTGCCGTATTCCAGTTCGTATTCGGCCCGACGCGTTTTTCGGGGTAGTTTGCCCGGCTTCCGAATCGGCACGAATCCGGCCGAGAGGTTGCGCGCCACAGCCGTGCCGAAAATGAAACCGCGACTTTCAGCCCCCACGACCAGATCCACGTGCAAATGCCGCCAAGGCTGCGTCAGGTATTCGACGGCGATGGACAGACCCGCGGGATGCCCCAATAGCGGCGTGATGTCCTTGAAGCAGATTCCCGGCTTGGGAAAGTCAGGCACGTCGCGCACGAGCTTCTTGAGCGCTTCCACGTCAGGTATAGGCATATCAATGGCATGATCCATGAGTCTTCTCTTTCGAACGTCGGTGAGTCCCGTGTTCCGCGCATGATGGAATGAAACAAACGCAAAGGCTAACACGAGCGGGCAGGCGACGCGAACCCCGATTTGCCGTCCGGCAATGCGGCAGATCCGCATTACTTCTTCACGACGACAGACGCCCCGCTGGCCAAGCCGAGCATGACGTCGCCCGACGCGCTCAGCAGTTGTTTCGTCACATCCGGCTGCATCGCCCGACCGTCCGCCTGGATGATCACGTCGCCGGGAACGAGCCCTGCCCGATACGCCGGCGAATCCGTATCGACGCGCCGCACCAACATGGCATGTTCCGGCAGATTCGCAACGGAACGCATGGCCGGATCGACATGCGCCAGGGCCGCCCCCCGAAAACTCAACGTCATCTCCGGCAACGGCTGGTCGGGCACTTCAGGCCGTTTGGTGAGTGTCGCTGATATCATCATGTTTCGCTCGGCGCGAATCACTTCGAAGGCCACGCGTTCTCCCGCCGTGTGCGAACCGATCAGGCTGACAAATCCGTCAACCGATCGAATCGGCTTGCCGCGAATCGCAGTCACAATGTCGCCGGCGCGCAGACCGGCACGATCCGCCGGTCCGTCCGCGAAGACGGCTGCAATTCGAACGCCGATCCGCCGATCCAGCTTCGCCCCCTCGCGATCGGTCTGCGACAGCACATCCACTTCCACGCCGAGATAGCCGTGCTCCACGGAGCGGCCTTC
>JAJDEC010000666.1 GCA_029259995.1 Phycisphaerae bacterium | reverse complement strand
CACGCACTCAGGAATTGCAATGGAACTTCCGCGACGGGAACGACAAGACGAACTTCTTCGACCAGGCGAACTTCTGTCGCTTCGCGAGCGCTTGCGAATCAAGGCCGCAAAGCAGGACATTACGACGGTTGTCGCGTGCGCCTTCGATCATCGCACACGAATGCTCCCTTTCATCTTTGCCGACTTGAGAATGGCCCCGGCCGGCAGCCGCGCGATCGGCGCCGCCATGGTTGACGCCGGCTTCGAGAAGACGCGTATCGTTCTCCAGCAATGGAACAAGAATTTCCGCCCGTCACAAATGCGCCTCGACGGCCGCATACCCGATATCTTCATGGTTTCCAGCATGCAGCTCCATGCCGCGGCATGCCAGGACCTGATTCGCGACGCCAATCGAATTGATGAGGCGCATCGACCGCTCATTATCGTGGGCGGCCCGAAGGTCATCTACGAGCCATGGGACGTTTTCAGTTCGAACCCCGAAGATCCATGGGGCGCCGACGTTGTCGTCACGGGCGAGGAATACGTCCTGCTCAGCCTCATCGAGTCATTGCTCGAAATCCGGGCAGCCGGCGAATCCATCCGCAAAACATTCCAGCGTGCCCGCAACAGCGGCATGGTCGACGCGATCCCGGGCCTCGTATACGCAAATCACGGTCCGGCCGGCAACGCCGTCGAACTTGTCGACACGGGCATCCAGCAGCTTGTCGGCGATCTGGATGAACTGCCGCATCCCGTTCTCGGCTACAAGCTGCTTGAACCGCCGAGCCGCCTCGCCACGCTCGGCTCAAAGCCGGTGCCGCCGGAGCGCGTCCGCAAGCTGAGCCCGATCGGCTCGCTCGTTCTGACGTTTGGCTGCAAGTTTGCCTGCGAGTACTGCCCGATTCCGGCGTACAACCAGCGGCAGCATCGCGTGAAAAGCGGCGAGCGCATTGCCGACGAATTCATCCAGCTCTACAAGAATTACGGCATGCGCTACTTCTTCGGCTCGGATGACAATTTCTTCAACGATCACAAGCGAACGTTGGACATCTGCGAGAAGCTTGCGCATACCGTGATCGACGGAAAACCTGTCCGCAAGATCGCCCGCTGGGGCACGGAAGTGACGGTCCACGACACACTGAAGCTCAAGGAGCATATCCCGCTGATTCGCTCAGCCGGCGTGCGTGCCCTGTGGATGGGCGTCGAAGACATGACGGCCACGCTTGTCAACAAAGGCCAGACAACCAGCAAGACACTGGAGGCGTTCAACCTCCTCAAGAAGCACGGCGTCGCGGCGATGCCGATGATGATGCATCACGACGATCAGCCGCTCGTCAGCAACAGCGACAAGCCGTATGGCCTGCTCAACCAGGTCCGCCTGCTCCGCAAGGCGGGCGCCGCCAGTATGCAGGTCCTGATGCTCGTTCCCGCGACGGGTTCCAAGCTGTTCACGGGCACTTATACATCGGGTATGGCCTACGAGTCCGTCGCCGGTCGCAAAGTCGAAGAGCACATGCTCGGCGGCAATTACGTCATCGCCTCCAACCACAAGCAGCCGTGGCGCAAACAGGCCAACATCCTGATCTCCTACGCCTACTTCTATAACCCGCTGCGCTTCCTCAAGTCGATCGCCTTCCCAGTGACGCGGTTGTACCTCATGGATAGCGGCATGCAGGTCATCGGTATGTGGGGCCTCGCCCAGACGGCCCTGCACACAAGCGGCTGGCTGCTTCGGCTTATGACAGGCAAGATCGAGCGCAAGAGCGCTCCGCCGAACACGCAGCTTCCCTTCCGCGCGCCGGACGGCGGCTCGGCCAGTCATGCCCTGCCGGGAACGCCGCTCGTGATGTTGCGACTTCCTGATCGCAAGTCGGACATGGGCGAGCCGGCCGAAGACGCGACGGCGATTCCGCTTCGAATTCTGGCGTCTTAGGGCGATGGCCTCCCAACCCGCTTCGTCGTAATCCGTACGGTCCCGGACGAAGCCCGTCGCCGGGCAACGCCGATCCGCGAATCTACGGCATTCGCCGCAGATCCCCCATTGTTACTCCTTGAACCGCGAACATCGCCCACGTTAATATTCGCGTATCCACTTGGGATGCGCGTCGGGCCTACTTCATCCGCTCGGTTTGAAGACAAGGAGAGTAAGAATGAGACGATTCGTTGCGATTCTGTGCATATTGTTCGTATCCACGACAGCCAGCGCCGCCGTCATCGGTCTCGATGGGCTTCACGCCTTCAACGCGAACGCGCTGCTGAGCTCCGGGTCGAATCACAGCACTTTCCGGAGCATTATTGCGGGCATGGGCCACACAATCGTTCCGATCAACGGCTTCAGCGCCGCGGAACTGTCGGGCGTGGATGCAGCCTTCATCGTCAATGCGTACAACCAGAACGCGCATTCTTTTTACAGCGACGATGAAATGACGGCTGTCCGCAATTTCGCCGGGAATAACGCCGTCTTCCTGTCGGACTTGACGATCTTCGTCGATCCGGGCCTACCGAACACCGATCGATCTATCACATTCGGCGACAATCTGCGGCTGCTGGAGAACATCATCTCGTTCGTTGCAGGCAGCCATGGCGTCGTGTTTATTGGCGAGAATGGCACGGGATTCAATATTGCCAATTACAACAATCTGGTCGCGCCATACGGCGTGTCATATTCAGGCACGGCGATGAATGGCAACGGACATACTGTCAACGACATTGTGCCACATGCCCTGACGGCAGGCGTCCATCAGCTCGGGGTTGACTTCCATCTGCCACTGACGATCACAGGCCCCGCGATCGACCTCACTGTCGGCGACGGCAACGACAATGTTCTGGCATTCCTGCCGGAACCGGCGTCGCTCACTCTCGTGTTGATTTCAATTCCCCTGTTGCGACGAGGGCGACGCCGGCAATCATCATGAAATCATCTCCAGCAACTTCTGGCAGGTGCGCCAGTTCCGCGTCGTTGAGATCGTATTGAGCGATCGATCGAAATAGGCGTTTGTCAACTTAGAGCGGGCGGCGCCGTTCGGGCTCAGCAGATAGATTTCTTTCCCGACGACCTTAAACGAGTCGCCGGGGGAACGATCGGCGTCGAGCGACCTGACTTGCGCGGCCTTGGGCTTGTCCGCAAGAAACATGACGTGCACAGTGGAATCCGGCATGTCCGGCGTCGCCAGCGGATGTGTTCTGACGGCCCTCTTATACTCAGCGGCACTTCGCACAATCACAGGGACACTTATTGAAAACATGTCGGCAATCCGATTTGAAACTTGCTCTGCGACGACCTTGGCAAGCCTTGCGTCTGCCGCGAATACGACATTGCCGCTTTGGATGTACGTGCGCACCGACTCGCAGCGAAGTTCCTCGAAGATCGTGCGAAGCTCCGACATGGGCAGCTTGTTCTTGCCGCCGACATTGATTCCGCGCATCAAGGCGACATATTGCGATTCCATATCTCGAAACCTATCTTGGCGCGACGCACTGGGCAAGTCCGCTGCGTCGTTGAACCGAACTGGCATTAGCATCGGCACTTACATCGAATTGAGAAACGAATGGCAACTCCGGGCCATTCGGCACCAAGGCCGTTTCGCGGGCATTTCGTACCTCTTCGAGAAATGCCGGGAAATTTTATTGGGATCCTGCCTTCGGATTTGGTAAAAAGGAAATCGCCGGAACAGTCTAATGCTTGCAGATGATCTGAACTCACGTCGGCGACCACATGCGTCGCCCCCGTGCGGCGTACTACGAAAGCGTCGAGTGCGTTGAAGGTCACTGAGTTTCGCCTTTCTGCTCCTGGTTGCCTCGCGATGCGACGATCGGTCGCTCGATGCAGGCAATTGGGCGATCGGGTCGATCGACCGACGCTGCAAACAGACTCGACGGGCAACCGGACAGGCAACGAGAATCCTGGCATCAAGACGGAGAAAACGCATGATCATTTTTGGAACACGCGGCGTGACTTACGGCAGCGAGTCGGGTCAGTTTCATTGCCCGGGATGCGGGGGCCAGCAGTTCTTCGCCAAGAAACGCGTGCGGCGATTCTTCACGCTTTACTTCATTCCGGTCATTCCGCTGGACCTTCTTGCGGAGTACGTGGAATGCCGGACATGCAAAGGCACTTATA
>JAJDEC010000665.1 GCA_029259995.1 Phycisphaerae bacterium | reverse complement strand
CTTCGCGGCGCACAATCCAACTTCCAGAGCGCGATACGCCGTCGTCCCGGAAATCCGTGAAGAACCTTTTTCTTGGTCATTCGGTTGCGGAACAGGACTTGCCGTTTCGCGTCGGACGAGACGATCTCACGCCGCGCCGGCGAGTTCATCCTTCGGTCGCGTCTTCCAGCGCCGATGAATCCAGAGGTACTGCCCCGGGGCCTCGCGGATCAGTGCTTCCAGATACGACGTATATTCCTGCGTGATCCATCGCAACGGATCGTCCTTGTCCGCCCATTCCGCCGGTTGAATGACTCGATTGACGTGCATTTCGTACTTGAAGTCGCGGCCGATCCGCCGCGCGCAACCGACGATGATGGGGACTTCAAACCGCATGGCCAGCAATGCGATCGACTTGTACGTCGATGCCTTGCGCCCGAAGAAATCGACGAAGATTCCCTTCCGCCCGGCATTCTGATCCGCGATGAAACAGAGTCCCGCGCCCGATTCCAGAATCTCCGGCGCGTGTTGCGTGGCGCCGCCCTTGTCGAGCAGTTTCAAGCCGCCGTAGCGACGCCGCCGCGTCAGGAATTGATTGATGTATCTGTTATCGAGCGGCCGCATCACAGCCGTCATGTCGAAACCAATCGTCGCCAGCGATGTACCGAGGACCTCAATGTTTCCATAGTGACCTGTGAGGAGGATGCAACCGCGTTTGTCGGCCAGGGCGCGAATCGCGTCCGCCAGATCGCGCGTCTCGACGTAGTCGTGCCAGGCCCAGCGTGTGATCAACCTGGGCGACACGAAAACTTCGATCACCATCATGCACAGCTGTTGCATGCTTTCGAGCGCGATTCGCTCAATCTTTGCGTTCGAGGCGTCGGGGAAGGCGTCACGGATGTGCAGCTCGGCTCGATTCCGATGTTCACGAAACCTGCCAAGGGCCTTGTTGCTGGCTCGCGCAACGCTCCCCGCCCATTTGAGCGGAACACGAATCCAACGAAGCAGGACATATCGCGGCGACCAGTCGGGAATGCGAATCTCGGGCAATTGCCTCGGAAGATAGAACCAGCAGGTCCCCATGCCTCGCGCAATCGACAACGAAACTCGAACAGGAATGAGCCCGAATATCGCAGCAAACGTACGAACAACGAGATACAGGATGTAGTCGACCACGCGGTTCCGCTGTTTCATCGATGCCGGATTCTATCAAGCTGTCGGAATCGCACAGCGGCCGGCGCGAATCTGGGTAAAAAAGAGAAGGAGGGCACAGGTGGCGGCTCCCGTGCCCTCCCGGTCCACATAAAGCGGGACGGTCGTGTGTCCAGTGCCAGCCTCCCCCAGCCAGCGTCGGACATTTGAACAGTAAGATACGTAAGTTGCTTTGCAAGAACAAGTTACACTCACCCTCCTTACCCGACCCATCAAACCGACAAGGTTTCCCCAGATTGACAGCGCACTGCGTTCAAATCGATTCAATGGAGTTGCATCGCTGCCCGACGGATGTCGCGCAAGGACGGAACGAGCGCGTCGCCCGCCATTTCCGAAGAAAGTCATGTCGTGCGCGCTCGCGTGTTTGCCTTTGAGGGCAGCTCGGCTCCCGGTTGGCAACTTTCAGAGCAGCCCTCTTGAAGCGAGGCGGAACGGTTCAAGTCGATCGACCAATGCCGAACCTGCAATCACGCTTTGAGTACGACATCTCGCGGCCTGTTTTACCGGAACTGCGGTCGTCGCTAAGATCCCGGCATGCATTGGACGCACTATCGCCCCAGTAAGAAGGCGGTCTTTTGGGCATTGATGCTCATTTCCGCTCTCGCCGTGTTTCTTCCTCCGTCGCTGACCAACAGCCCGAAGCATGCGTCGACGCAGCTGCTTGCTCCGCTTCAGGACCTGGCGAGGCTGCTGACGAGTTTCGGGAGTCGCCCGTCGACGTCGCTTGCGCCACCGGCGGAACCGGACCCGGCGATCATGCACGAACTGGCGTCCAAGACGATGCTGAACGAGCAACTGCGGGCGGATCTCGAACGGATGCAGGGGATACGCGATTTATCCATCCCTGCGGCGCTCCAGGCGCACGTCGTGGCGTGGGACATCGTCTCCACGCGCGATTCGGCCGTCATCGAACGCGGCAATGAGCTCAAAGTCAGTGAAAGCGACTGGGTCACGAGCCACGTGTTTCTCGATCGCGGAGATACGGCCGTTCGATCCGGGCAAGCCGTCATTTCTCGCGAAGTGCTGCTGGGGCGCGTGGACTTTGTGAGTCCCTACATGTCGCGGGTCAAGTTATTCAGCGACATCGACGCGAAGCCGATCAAGGTTCGATTCGAAGGAATTCGCGAAGGGGAATCACGCGTCGTCGACATCCCCTGCACGATGCGAGGCCTCGGGCGCGGCCAGATGATCGTGCGCGACGTTCACTACGAGTATATCGAAGCCGCAAGCGACGCATTGGATGGCAAGACGCGAATACGCGTCGGCGACTACGTGACGAGCGAACCAAATCAGCTGGGCTTGCCGGTTCCGCTTGTCGTCGGTCACGTGGTTGAGATTCGACACGATCCGAAACAACGACTCGTTTACGATGTGATCATCGAGCCGACCGTCAATCGCGACGACATCCGATACGTGCACGTTATTCCGTTGATTCCCAATGCCGTGGCGATGGACTGATTCTCGATCGCGCTTTCACACAGAGCAGATCAACTATTCCCGATTGGACTGGGCGCTTGCCGGCAACGGATGAGAACCCGGGATTCCGCTGCGCGCCAGCGCCGGAACTGGTTCGAGATTTCGCGTAGAATCCGCGGTCTTCGACGTGACGCGTCCGACGGCGCCCTTGACGCTCATGAACAATGAGAGCATCGCGGGCACGACGATCAGCGTGAACAGAGTTGAGAAAATCAGTCCGCCGAGAACGACGGCCCCGACGCCACGATACAACTCCGCCCCGGCCCCCGGATTGACGACGAGCATGAGTTGACCGAAGAACGTCGTCATGACCGTCATGAAGATCGGACGGATTCGCGTGCGAACCGATTCGACGATGGCGTCGTTCGGCGCCATGCCCTCGCGCACGAAGTTGATGGACTGGTGCACGATGAGGATGCCGTTATTGACGACGATGCCGAGGAGGATCACGAAGCCGAGAATCGTCAGGATGTCCAGATCCTGAATGAGCATCGTGGCGTCGCTGTAGGTCCATTGGTGAACCAATCCAAGGCCGATGAACCCACCGACAACGGCGAGTGG
>JAJDEC010000664.1 GCA_029259995.1 Phycisphaerae bacterium | reverse complement strand
GACGAAGAGGCGGGCATGACGGGCGCCAAGGCGCTTGTGCCGACGTCCTTCGAAGGGCGGCGACTGATTAATCTCGATGCGGAAGAGGACGACTTCATCTACATCGGTTGTGCGGGCGGATGCGACAGCAATCTGACGTGGTCCTACGTGACGAAGTCGCTGAATGGTGAGTCCGTGTGTCGCGTGACGGTCCGCGGTTTGCGCGGCGGTCATTCCGGGGGCGATATTCACGAAGGCCGCGGCAACGCGATCAAGTTGCTCGTGCGTACGCTTCGGCGTGCCGGCAGCGGATTGCGACTCGTTGAATTCGAAGGCGGCAGCATGCGGAATGCGATACCGCGGGAAGCGCACGCGGTTGTTGCGATTCCCGAAGGGAATGTCGCGATGTTGAAGGACGCCGCGACGGAGATTCAGTCGCAGGGGCGTGCCGAGTCCTTCGAGGCCGGATTGACGATTGCGGTTGAGACGGCGGCGGCGGACGCGGCGATTTCGCCGGACGACACGCGGCGCTGGCTGGATGCGATGACGGCGACTCCGGACGGTGTGATGGGGATGCATCCGAAAGTGTCCGAATTGGTGGAGACATCGAACAACAACTCGACGGTGGTATTCGAGCGAAAGGCGGATCGCCTGAAACTGAAGCTTGGCACGTTGACGAGAAGCTCCTCCGACACGCGGGTCGAAGTTGCGAAGGATCAGATTGCGGCGATCGCCGTCATGAGCGGCGCGGAATTGTTGCACGCGAATCAATATCCGGGATGGGCCCCGAATCCATCTTCGCCATTGCTGGAGACGGTTCGAAGTCAATACAGCAAACTGTTCGGCGACGAGCCGACTGTCACGGCGATTCACGCGGGTTTGGAGTGCGGGATTATCGGCAAACGGGTCGGCGAGATGGACATGGTCTCCTTCGGTCCGACGATTCGCGGCGCCCACAGCCCGGACGAGCGCGTGTACATCGCTTCGGTCGCCAAGTCGTACCGATTGCTTTGCAGCGTCCTCGGCGTCCTGGCGACGGCTTAGTCCCAGAAATCGATGAGTTTGCCGTCGCTGGCGCCGCTCGATGGACCGACATTCGGGCGTGCAATGGAATTTGCGCGCGATAAACCGCGGAATCTGCTGAAAAAAGACATTTTTGGCGATAATTGCGGACAACGGGGTTGATATTAGGTCGGGTTCCCTGCGAAGATACAAGGATAGGTAGGTAACTTCGATCACGACCCGCCAGTTTGTGGGAAGGTATGGGTGGCGTGGGCAGGGGGTTCTAACTCCTCGCTGCTGCGTCGTTTAGGGATCAACGGTCTTTGACCTCATTGAAAAAGTCAGTTTCTTAGGGAGGAAATAGGGATGTTGCGTAGTATGACTTCGCGCGCGCTTTTTGCGTGCATTTGTATTGCGCCTGCCAGCATCGCGATGGGCGATGTTTCATGGCAGGCGGAATCCGGTAATTCAAATCTCATTTTCGATTTGAATGCGTTCGAGAGTTTTGGCGTTGCGATCAACGCCGATGCTGGGGAGACTCAACCCGGTGTCTTCAGAGTCGATCTGGTCGGGCCGTCAGACTTGGGCGTCGATTCGAGTCAGGGTCAGATCACCTCGATCAGCGGCGGAAGTCTGATTCACGCAGCTGGTCTTCATTTCAAGTCGCTCAAAGAAGGCAGCGGGCTGAGCCTTTACAGCCTGGTTCTTGAAGTTCAGTCGGCCAACGACATTGATACCCTCAATATCACCGACGGCGCGTCCGGCGAAGTCATGTTCCGCGTCGAATCCGTTCGCGCGACGCTCGCACCGACGTCACAAGTGCTTGTGCTTGAAGGCGGAAGCTTGATCGGAACGAAGGCGCTTGCGAGTTCGCTCGGAATCGATGCACTTGACGGCGCAAGTCTCGGTACGCTTCACGCCCGATTCAGTGTGGCGTGGGCGGGCGGCGACGCCCCTTCGACGGACCTTGGATTTCCGACACCGACTGGCGCCCCGCGCGGCGGCAACAACGGTACGGACTGCCATGCCGCGACGGGCCAGGACGTTATTGTTGGCGAGCTGTACACATCCGTCAGCAATCCGGCGAGTCAGAACATCGGCGGCGTATGGTACGACACGTTCTCCGTCGGAACGAATTCCTGCAACATTGGCGACACGATCCTTACCTGGTCAACGAGTGGTGCGACGCAGTTCGTTCATCCCGTGATCGGTCAGAACTGCTATCGCCTGAAGGACGGTCGATTCGAGCAGATCGGCCAATCGTGGTTGAAGCACGGCTTTACGGTCGCGGCGGGCAATGCCTGCGGCTGCGGCTGCACGGGCCCCGGCGGACCGACGCTGTATCCCGGATGTTCCGATCCCTACGGCGCGACGCTGAACAACAGCCAGGGCAGCATCAAGCCGAAATGGCGCGTCAATCCGACGACCGGCGTACACGACCACGGCGAATCCGCTCCGGGGATCACCGGCGACGCCTCGCGTCGGCTTCAGGTTCGCCATTCAGACGTGGATCCCACGCTGAATCCAGGTGCCGTCTACTTCGTGGACGGTCAATACGTTCACGAAGAGGATGCGGCCGCCGGCAACGACAACAACAACGCCTCTTATCGATCCATCACGGTCGCCTCGGCCGGTACCAACGAGTACACGTTCAACCTGGCGGGCACGACGGCTCGCGAACAGAGCGGTATTCGCGCCTGGCAGGACACGGATCCGACAGTCACAGAAACCGACATCGAAGTCGCGAACGACGGACTCTACATCGTCTCCTCGAAGGCCACAGACAACGGCAATGGCACGTGGCATTATGAGTACGCGGTTCAGAACCTGAACGGCGATCGCGGCATGTCGAGTTTCAGCATTCCGATCGATCCCGCCGCGACGGTTTCCAACATCGGGTTCCACGACGTCGATTACCACAGTGGTGACGGCGAAGGAAACGTCAATCGAGACGGAACGGATTGGCCCGGCGCAAAGAGCGGCGGCAATGTCGTCTGGACGATGTCCGACGTCGGTGCGAACTCCAACGCACTGCTTTGGGGCACGATGTACAACTTCCGGTTCGATGCGAATCGACCACCGGCGGGGATCAATCCGGATGCGACGTTGACGCATTGGCGTGCGGGATCGCCGGCCACATCGACGGGCGCCGTCCAGGGCCCCGACATCGGCCCGCAGGACTGCCAGCCAAACGGCACCGAAGATGCAACGGACATTGCGAACGGAACGAGCCAGGATTGCAACGGCGACGGCGTTCCGGATGAATGCCAGAGTTTCGCGGCCAGCACACTGACGGCGGAAATCGTCGTCTCCGGTCTTGGCGCCAGCCAGCCGGTTTATGTCTGTGCCCCCCCAGGCGACACGGGACGATTGTTCGTCGTGACGCAGATCGGTCGCGTACTGATCTACAACCTTGTTACCGAGACTCTGAACGGAACACCGTTCCTGGATATCTCGGCGTTGACGACGACGGATGGCGAGCGTGGCCTGTTGGGCATGGCGTTCCATCCGAATTACGCGTCCAACGGCAAGTTCTATCTCAATCACACGAATCTCAGCGGTAACACGCTGATTCGCGAATACACTGTTTCGGCGAATCCGGATATCGCGGACGCGGGCAGTGGCGTCACGTTGAAGACGATCGCGCAGGACTTCTCGAACCACAACGCGGGATGTCTCCAGTTCTCGCCGACGGACGGCTATCTCTATTGCGCGATGGGCGACGGCGGCTCGGCGAACGATCCGTTCGAACGCTCACAGAACGACAATTCGCTTCTCGGCAAGATCCTTCGACTCGACGTTGACAATGGACCGACGTATCTGCCGCCGAGCAATCCGGGCGTGCTTCCGGAAGTCTGGGCGAAGGGTCTGCGCAATCCATGGCGATGGAGCTTTGACCGACTGACGGGCGACATGTACATCGGCGACGTCGGTCAGGACACGCGTGAAGAAATCGACTTCCAGCCGGCAAGCAGTGTCGGCGGGGAGAATTACGGTTGGGATTGTCGCGAAGGCTTGATCGCGGCGCCGGGTCAGGGCGGCGACGGCTTCGGCTGCGTTGCGGGCGCGGGCGGATACACCGATCCGATTCTCGATTACAGCACGCAGGCCGGAAGCAACTGCACAGTCATCGGCGGCTACGTTTATCGCGGTTGCGATATTCCGTGGTTGAACGGCACCTACTTCTATGGGGAGTGGTGCGGCGACTGGGTCAAGACGTTCCGCTACGACGGCAGCACGCTGTCGGATCAGCAGGATGTCACGATCGACCTGAATGACGGCATCGCCGGTTCGCTGACATCGATCGTTTCGTTCGGTGAAGACGCGTCGGGCGAACTCTACATCGTGACGTACGGCGGCACGATTTATCGCATCGTCGAAGCCGGCCCGCCGCCGGTCTGCGGCAACAACGTGGTCGAAGACGGCGAGCAGTGCGACGACGGCAACCTGGATGCCGGCGACGGTTGCAGCCCGACGTGCCAGAACGAAATCCCCGTTTGCGGTAACAACATTGTCGACGTCGGCGAAGAGTGCGACGACGGCAACACGAATAACGGCGACGGCTGCGATTCGACGTGCCAGTCGGAAAACATTGCCGGCGCCGATCTTTGTGCGGATGCACCGACGATTGCCGATGGCGTGTATGACTTCGACACGACGGGCGCGGGCACAGATGGTGTCGCGCACGCTTCGTGCGAATTCGACGGTCAGACCTACAACGACATCTGGTGGCAGTACAACGCTCAGTGCAGCGGCAACCTGACGGTGTCGTTGTGCGGATCCGGCTACGACACGGACATGGTGATCTACAACACATGTGCCTGTACGCCGGGCGATGCAAATCTGGCGGGTTGTAATGACGACGGATGCCCCGGAAGCGGCGATCCATCCTATCGTTCTGAGTTGACGGTTCCGGTTGTCGCGGGCAATTGCTATCTGATCCGCGTCGGCGGATGGAATGCGGGCAATGCGGGCCTGGGCACGATGACCATCAGCAATGATGGTGCGCCGTGCAACACATGTGGCAACAACGTTCTCGAAGCCGGCGAAGAATGCGACGACGGCAACACGACGAATGGCGATGGTTGCAGCTCCATCTGCGAAAATGAGTTCGAAGATTGCAACAACAACGGCATCGACGATCTTGTGGACATCGCCATGGGCACGAGCCCGGACTGCAATAACAACAGCATTCCGGACGAGTGCGACATCGCGTCCGGTGCGTCGGACGACTGCAACAGCAACGACATTCCCGACGACTGTGAGATTGCCGACGGTTCGGCCGCCGACTGCAACGGGAATGGTGAACTGGACGTCTGTGAAACACCTTCGTCCGGCACGGAAACGAAGACGTACAACATTCCGCTTGCATCGGCCGCTGCGATTCCGGACAACAATCCGACGGGAATCGTCGACACGTTCACGGTTCCGGATTCCGGTACTGTGCAGGACGTCGATGTGGAAATCGAACTGTTGCATACCTATGTCGGCGACTTGTGCATCACGATCACGCACAATGCGACGACGGTTCAGCTGATCCAGCGCATGGGTGAAGATTCCGGCTCCTGCCATTCGGGTTCGCCGTTTGGTTGCGCTCAGAACAACATGAACGTGCGGTTGGACGACGAAGGCACGGGCGGCGCGATGGAAGACATCTGCGTTGCGGACGTTTCATCGGCGCCGAATTACACACCGTTGGAGGCGCTCAGCGCGTTTGACGGCATGGACAAGGCGGGCGACTGGACGATCAACGTGATCGACAATGCGTCGGGCGACACGGGCAGCCTCATCCGATGGGCGCTCGTAATCGACAACGACGGCGGTGTCATCGGCGATGATTGCAATAACAACGGCATCGACGACGTGATCGACATGGCCCAGGGCACGGAATCCGATTGCGACAGCAACTGTGTTCCGGATTCCTGCCAGATCACGAGTGATCCGAGTCTCGACTGCAACAACAACGGAACCCTGGACAGCTGCGAAATCGCGGGCACGCCGGGGCTCGATTGTGACGGCGGCCCGATCGGCGATCCGGCTGGCGGCCAGACGATCATCGGCACGATCTGTTTCGGCTGTCATAACGTCGATGGTTCCGGCGGCGCCGGATTCCCCGGCCCGAACATTCGCAACAAGTCGCGAACGTTCATGTCGAACTTCCTGCCGCCACCGACGACGCATCCGGGCGGCGCATTCAACTACACGCCGCAGCAGTTTGCGGATCTTGAAGCGTTTCTTTCGGATACCGGCGGACGCGGACGACCGGACGGCGTGATCGACACGTGTCAGGCGCCGTTGGCGGATTGCGACAACGATGGTCAGTCCGACGGATGTGAACTCGGGAACGGTACGCAGGTCGACCTCGATCACAGCGGCGTGCCGGATGATTGCGAAGGCACCTTGACTGGCGCGTGCTGTTTCACAAACGGCACCTGCATCGTCGAGACCGAAGCCGAATGCAACTCCGCAAGCGGCTCATATCAGGGTGACAGCGTGGGTTGTACTCCGAACCCGTGTCCGCAGCCGACGGGGGCCTGCTGCTTCAGTAATGGCAGTTGTTCGGTCGAAACGCCCGGCGATTGTTCAACGATGAGCGGCACGTATCAGGGCGACGGCGCAAGCTGCTCGCCGAATCCGTGTCCGCAGCCGACGGGGGCATGTTGCTTCAGTGACGGCAGTTGCTCGGTCGAAACGGCGGGCGATTGCTCGACGATGAGCGGCACGTATCAAGGTGACGGCGCAAGCTGCTCGCCGAATCCGTGCCCGCAACCAACAGGGGCCTGCTGTTTCAGTGACGGCGCCTGTGCCGAGCTGACCGCCACGGACTGCGGGAATTCCGCGGGTCTCTATCAAGGCGACGGTGTGGGCTGTACGCCGAATCCGTGTCCTCAGCCGACGGGCGCCTGTTGCTTCAGCGACGGCTCCTGTACGGAAGACACGGCCGCGGGTTGTTCGTCGTCCGGCGGCACGTATCAGGGTGACGGCGTCACATGTGCGTCCGATCCGTGTCCTCAGCCGACGGGTTCGTGCTGTACAGCCGGCAGCTGTGCAGAGGCGTCGGAAGACGACTGCATCAACGGCGGCGGCGAGTATCTCGGCGACGGCACGACATGTGCTGTCACGGGTTGTCCGCCGGACAACGACGACTGCGTCGATGCCCTGCCGATCTTCGACGGCGTCACGCCGTACTCGACGATCGACGCCACGACGGACGGTCCCGATGAGCCGGGGGCGTGCACGAAGTTCGGCGACACGCAGGTCAGTTCGGATGTCTGGTATTGCTACGAAGCGACGTGCACGGGCGATCTGACGCTCAGCACTTGCGGCGATACGGACTACGACTCGAAGCTGGCCATATACGACGGCTGTTCGTGTCCGGTCACGGCGGCCATCGCTTGCCAGGACGATACAGCGGGTTGCTCGGGTAACTCGACGATCCTGACGGTCAGCGTCATCCAGGGCAATTCGTACCTGGTTCGCATCGGCGGATTCAACGGCGCTTCGGGAACGGGCAATCTGACGATTGACTGTACACCGAGTTGCGGTGGTCCGGCCGACGGCGATATGAACGAGGACGGCAACGTCGATGGTCTCGACGTGCATGATCTCGTTGACTGCCTCCTGAACGGTGCGACGCCGGCCCATGTCTGTCATGGTGACTACGACAGCAGCGGCGACGTCGAGATGGCGGACGTTCCGTTCATCGTGGATGCGTTGCTCGGCCTGTAGTCGGCTGACGATGACAATGTAAATCGCCTTCGCGGGCGGCAGGCGAGTTCCGCCACGCGAAGTATCGGCCCCGGGCGCTCTTTGAGCGCTCGGGGCTATTTCATGCGCACGAATGACACGGCGTGCCTGCCGGACATCGTCAATTCGGATTGTGAGACGTTGTTGTGTCCCCCGCGCGTTCGGGCGTGTTGCGCATCCCCTCGAATTCACGTCTGCCAGAGGAGACATCGTCGTCCGCCCTCCGGGCGAAATATGAATCCGTCAGTTCACGGCATTGCCACTTTGGGGGACGGGCGGCGTTCGTGTGACAGCGATTCAGTGTTGTGCTGATTGTTTGATGCATTCGCGAACGGGATGAATCGCCCGCTCGAGTGCCTCGTGAGAGTCCGCGGAGAGCGTGACGTGACCGACTTTGCGGCCGGGCCGCGGGTTCTTGCGATACAAATGCACGCGCAGGTTCGGAATGGCGGCCAGTTCTTCCAGCGGCGGGACGCCGCCGATGCAATTCAGCATCGCCGTCGGTCGCAGGCAGGCCGTGTTGCCAAGCGGCAGGCCGGTGATCGCGCGGATATGGTTTTCGAATTGCGAACAGGCGGCGCCGTCGATGGACCAGTGTCCCGAGTTGTGGACGCGGGGCGCGAATTCGTTCGCCAGAAGCCGATCGCCGCAGTCGAAGAGTTCCAGCGCGAGGACGCCGACGTAGTTGAGTGTATCCGCGACTGCCGAGACGGCGCGATGGGCTTCGCTGATCATTGCGTCTGAGACGCCCGCCGCGGGCGTGATCGACTCCGCGAGGATTCCGTCGATGTGCGTTGTCTGCGTCAGTGGATAAACCACGATTCGGCCGTCGCGCGATCTCGCGGCGATGATCGACAACTCGCGTTGGAACGGTACGAACCCCTCGAGAATCAGCGGAACGCCGCCCAGTGAACTCCATGCGTCAGCGATCTGGGCGTGATCTCGAATGACGAACTGGCCCTTGCCGTCGTATCCCATTCGCCGCGTCTTGAGGACGGCGGGAATACCGATCGGTTCGATCGCGTCTTTCAATGCATCGATCGAGTCGATGGCAGCGAATTCCGGCGTCGCGATGCCAAGGGATCGGAAAAGGCGCTTTTCCGTCAGGCGATCCTGCGCGGCGGCCAGTGCATCGAGCGGCGGCAGAAGCGTTGAATCCTTCAGCGTGTGCAGCGCGTCGAGATGAACGTTTTCGAATTCGAATGTGACGACGTCGGATTCGCTCGCCAGCCGTTCAATGGCCGCGACGTCGTCGAATTCGGATTGAACGAGTCCGGCCACATCGCTCGCACAACAATTGGCGCGGGGATCGAGGACTGTGCAGCGGATGCCGAGCGGATGGGCCGCCAGCGCGAGCATGCGACCGAGTTGTCCGCCGCCAACGATTCCGATTCGCATGGCTACTTTCTCGGGTCCGTGTTGTCCAATACGGATTTGGTTTGTGCAGCGCGAAAGGCTTCGAGCCGGGTGCGAACTTCGGCGTCGTTCGTTGCGACGATGGCGGCGGCGAGATAGCCCGCATTCGCGGCGCCGGCGGCACCGATCGCAAGTGTTCCGACGGGAACACCCTTCGGCATCTGTACGATCGAGAGCAGGGAGTCGAGACCGTTGAGCGCCTTGGACTGTACGGGGACGCCCAACACGGGCAGGGTGGTCTTTGCGGCCAGCATGCCCGGCAGATGGGCCGCGCCGCCGGCGCCGGCGATGATGACTTTGAGGCCTCGACTGATGGCCGACTCCGCGTATTCGAACAGTTGATCCGGGGTTCGATGAGCCGAGACGACGCGGACTTCGTGCGGAACGTCGAGTGATTCGAGCACTTCGGCGGCGGCGCGCATCGTCTCCCAGTCGCTCTTGCTGCCCATCACGATGCCGACATCGATGTGTTCGCTCATGCGCTGGCTCACTTGCGGAAGAATTTCAGGTTTCGTCAGGTTCGATCCACTGGGCGACGTCGGGCGGTTCGTACGCCTGAATCGCGTCCAGCAGTCGCCCCGCGTCCGTCTCGATCAACAGCATCTGCCGATACTCGGGTTTCAGAAGTTCCGAACGCACGGCGTGATCGAGATACTGGATCAGTCCATCATAGAACCCGGCGACGTTTAGAAACGCACAAGGATTCTGATGAATGCCGAGCTGGGCCCACGTGATGACTTCGAAAATCTCTTCGAGCGTTCCGAAGCCGCCGGGCAGGGCGATAAACGCATCGGAGCGTTCGGCCATCATCCGCTTGCGATCATGCATCGTTCGAACGATATGCAATTCCGTCAGCGTTCGATGCGCGACTTCCTTCTGTTCGAGGGAATGGGGGATGATACCGACGACTTTGGCGTTCTTATCGAGTGCCGCATCGGCGACAGCGCCCATCAGGCCGACGTTTCCGCCGCCATAGACGAGTGTCATGTTGCGATCCGCGATGAGTCCGCCCAACTCGCGTGCGATTTTCGCGAACGCGGGGTCATTCCCGGCGCTCGAACCGCAGAAAACGCAGATGTTTGATCGCTTGGCGCTCATGGGCGGAAGGCTACGACAGGATCCGGAATCCGGCAAGAATCGACGCGACGGGTCATTGGCTCGGCGCCAAAGCGAGCGCGCCCACGCCCCCTATTCAGGGCGATTGGCGTCGCGAAATCCCTCGACGATGCGTCCGAATTTTTCCCGATTGCGTTCATCCGCGTCGATCAGGTTCTCGTGGGATTCGACAATCAGTTTGCCCGCCTGATCCGGATCGACGGGGCCGGTTGCCAGGGGCGTCCAGACTACGTCGCTGACTGGAAACGCGTCGACGATATCCAACAGGCGAATGACCTGCATGGTCTCAAGCGTGCGCAAGACATTTTCCGACGGCGCGACGAGATGGAGTTGCGGACCGTCCGGCGTTGCGCCTTTCTGCTTGAGCGAAAGGAGGAACCCCGTGAACGTGCTGTCGATGGCTTCGGTGTCAGTCAGCTCGATATAGAGATGTTCCAGCGCTTTGTCAGATGATTCCTCGATCCAGCTGCGTATCGACGGGCAAACGCCCATCGTGCATCGGCCTTCGCAGCGGATCAGGAGCGACTTGTGTTGCGGTGCTTCGGCGATCGAGATTCGCGCTTCGTGTGGCATAGTTGGCTCCGATGCGGGTTCACTGCATTATATCGTGAGATGCCCTGATGCGATTTTCGGAGAATTCGCCATTGGTGCATCGGCCGGAATTCATGCAGAGGACGGGGCTTGCCCTGATATAATCCGCCGTCGGGCAGTTTTCCCTGCCTCCGGGAGCTTGAATCATGGCGCTGCCGGTCTTAATCGACTGCGACTTGAGTGTGGACGGAGCCGTCGCGCTGTGTCTTGCGCTGGGCGCCGAAGCGCTGGACGTTCGCGCGGTCGTCGCCACGGGCGGCGTCGTTTCCGTCGATCAATCCGTGGACAACGCACAGCGGATCCTGAGTGAGTTGAAGCCTCGACAGATGCCGGCGCTGGGCCGGGGTTGCAATGCAGCACATGCGATCGATCGAGGGCTGGACTTGGGTGCGAACGGGCTTTGCGACGCCGAGCTGAAGGCGTCTGACGCGCCCGCCGCACAGTCATATCGAGACGTCTACGGGGAATTCCTGTCGGAGAAAGGCGAACGATGCATTGTCGTGACGGGGCCGCTTTCGACATTCGCGTCGATGATTCCGGAGATGCATAAGGCCGCGTGTGATGGGCTCGTAGTCTGTGTCTGCGGCGGCGCTGTCTGGACGAAAGGGAATGCGCGCGAACATGTCGAATATAATTTCGGCCGAGATCCGGCCGCGGCTCTTGCAACCTGCGCTTCCCGGCTCTCGCTCAGTGTTGCCCCGCTGGATGTGACGAATTACATCGCGCTCGACGCATCGAACATCGCACATCTGGCGGCGTCGGGTTATCGCACGGGCGAGCTTGCCGCTCGCGTGCTCGAACCGCTTCTTGAACAGGAGGCGGAGCCCGCCTACGGAAAGACGCACATCGCCGGGGCCGTGGCCATCGCCAGCGTCGTCTGGCCCGATTTGTTCCTCAAGACGCGCATGCGCCTCGAGATTGATGCGGCCGGAAAGAACGCAGGGCACTGCAAACCGGGCCTGGGCGGGGACAAATCCCTGCAATTGGACCTGCTCACGGCTGTGAATGCCGTCGATCTTCTCGAGGACATGCTAGAATCGCTTTGCCACGAAGAATTCGTGGTTTGACGGCCTGGATCGTCGCTGCGTTGGCAGGGTTGTCGCGAAGTGGTCCGACGGCAGTGCGTCAAACTGGAGGCGCCCGTTCGATTCCCCATGAAACGCATTCGACTCAATATCGACGGTATGACCTGCGGGCATTGCGTATCAACATTGCAGAAGGCATTGTCGGGCCTTGACGGCGTTGCGGCCTGCAATGTGCGCCTCGATGAAAATATCGCCGATGTCGAGTTGCACGACTCGATCGGCATGTCAGAGATCAGCGGCGCGGTCTCGAACGCGGGATTCCGTGTCATCGGATTCACTTCGATGCCCATCAGTGACGGCGCCCGGGATGAGGCGTCCTGAGTCACCATGACGACAACAGATTCGCGTTTACATTTTCGTATCAACGGAATGACCTGTGGTGCTTGCGCGCAGCGTGTCGAGCGGGCCATGCGCGATGTCCAGGGCGTTGAGGAAGCCAGCGTAAATCTCCTGGCGGAATCCGCGACTGTGAAGATGCGCGACGACGTCGACGCTTCGCTGCTCGTCGAACGCGTTCGCGCCGCCGGCTATGACGCCGAGCGCGTCGCGGCGGGTCGCGATCTGCTGGATCGCCTCACGTCGGATCGCAATCAGCGAGAGACGCTGCGACGTCATCGACAGGCGCTCGTTCAGGCGATCGGGCTTGCCCTGCCGATCGTTTTTCTGGACTACGCCATGCCGTTTCTCTGGGGTGCGGATGCCGCTGCGCAGGTGCCGGGCCGACTGATGCAGATCGTGCTGTTGACCATGCTGTCACTCAGCCCGGCCGGCGCGCCGATCCTTGCCGGCGGATTGCGCGCTATTCTGAATCGCGCGGGAAACATGGAGCTCCTCATCTCCGTCGGCGTCGTCGCGGCCATCGTCAGCGGTATTTACGGGACCATCGTTCATGATTCCGCGTTCGTTCACTTTCATGCCGCGGCGATGATTCTCGCGATCGTTTGCGTCGGTCGATATCTGGAGGCGCGAGCGAGAGGTCGGGCGACGGCCGCCATCGCCACGCTCGCGAAACACGCGCCGAAAGATGCCCTCGTGAAACGAGGGGAGGCGTGGGAAAAGTCGCCCGTGGATCGACTTGAGAAGGGCGATCTGGTTCGGGTACCGATTCACTCGGCGATTCCGGTGGATGGCGACGTCGTGGCGGGACGCGCCGACGTGGACGAGCGGCTCCTGACGGGCGAGCCGATGCCCGTTGTAAAGCAGTCGGGTGCTCGCGTTTCGGCCGGAACGATCGTCGTCGACGGTCAGATCGATATTCGCGCGACGGACGTGGGCCAGCTTGCGGCGCTGGGGCGCGTGGCGTCGCTTGTCGAGCAGGCCCAGCACGGTCGCACGCAGATGCAGCGCATGGCGGACGCGCTCGCGGCCTGGCTGACGCCGGTCATTCTGCTTGTTTCGCTGGCGACGTTTTTCGGATGGATGATGTTTGGCGGCCAGGGGCACGTGGCGCACGGCGCCCGCGCGGCGATCGCCGTGCTGGTGATTGCATGTCCTTGCGCGCTGGGATTGGCGACGCCGACGGCGACGATGGTCGCGACAAGTCTCGCGGCGCTGCGCGGCATTCTCGTGCGCGATGCGGCGACACTGGAGACGATGGGGCGCATCGATACGATCGTCTGGGACAAGACGGGGACGCTGACGGCCGGATCGCCGCAGGTCGCAGAGATCTGTGCGGAACCGGATTTCGACGACAACGATTTGCTGCGCCTCGCGGCGGCCGCGGAGAAGTATGCGACACATCCGCTGGGGTCGGCGATCGTGCGCGAGGCGAAGCGCCGAGAGATTCATGTCGGGGATCCCGACGCGTTCAATTCGCATCCGGGGCTGGGCGTTTCAGCACGTATCGGCGGCAGGGACGTCATCGTCGGAAGCAGTCAGTTTCTCGATGAACATGGCGTCACGTTCAAGAAAGCGAATGCGGCGGGGGCGGCGTCGGCCCGATCGCGCGTGTGGGTTGCCGTCGATGGGAGATTTGCGGGGACCATCGATGTCGCGGATTCGATTCGCCCTTCGGCGGCGTCGGCCATCGGGAGATTGCGCCGGATGGGCATCGAGTCCCATTTGTTAACGGGTGACGCCGAAACGGCGGCGAAGTTCGTCGCAGAAGCAGTCGGGATTGATACAGGCTGTATTGATGCGGCGGTGAGTCCCCAGGGCAAGCACGATCGTGTCGTTGCGCTGAAGCGAACGTCGCATCGTGTCGCCATGATCGGCGATGGTATTAACGACGCGGCGGCGCTGGCGGCGGCGGACGTCGGTGTGGCGTTCGCGACGGGGGCCGATGTCGCCGTCGAATCGGCGGGGATTTCGCTGATCGGCAGCACGCCGCATCTCGTGGCGGATGCCGTGGATATCTCGCGACTGGCCGTCCGTGTGATTCGACAGAACCTGTTTTGGGCGTTTTTCTACAATGTCCTTATGATTCCGCTTGCGGCAACGGGACATGTGCCGCCGGCATGGGCGGCCGGGGCGATGATGCTCAGTTCGCTGACCGTCGTGCTGAACGCAATCCGAATTCCGAGACTCTTGCGCCGACGCGAGGCGGCGCGAACGCAAGCTGGAATTGAATGACGAATGTGAAGACGTTTGACAGCGTGGCCGAGATCGACGCGTCCTATCGCGGGGCGGTTCTGACTGTCGGGAATTTCGACGGCGTTCATCTGGGCCATCAGCGAATTCTCCGAACGGCGCGGGCCCTGGCGCATGTTTCCAGTTCGTCCGTCATTGCGATGACATTCGAGCCGCATCCGCTGACGCTGCTGCATCCGGAATCGGCCCCGGCGCAGCTGACGCCGTGGGATGAGAAGGTCCGATTGCTCGGCAGGGCCGGCGCCGATGCCGTCGTGCGATTGCAGACGGATTGGCCGCTGCTTTCGATCTCCGCGGAAGATTTCGTTCGGGAGATTCTCGTCAAGCGAATTCATCCTTCGTATGTTGTCGAAGGGCCCGACTTCGGCTTCGGTCGCGGCCGAACCGGCAACGTCGAGACGTTGAAGGAGATGTCCGTGCGCGGCGGGTTCCGCGTTCACATCGTCGAACCCTATCGAATGGCGCATCCGGATGAATCCATCGTCGTATCGAGCACGCAGGTGCGAAAATTCCTGCAGGATTGCGATGTGGGTTCGGCAACGGAATGTCTCGGCCGGCCGCACACTTTGCTGGGGCGCGTGATGCACGGCGAAGCCGAAGGCCGCAAGCTTGGTTATCCGACGATCAATCTCGAAACGCACGATCAACTGATTCCGGGCGAAGGGGTTTACGCCGGCGTGTCGGATATCGCCGGCCATCGCCGTGTTGCCGCGATCAGCGTTGGTCATCGACCGACGCTCGGCGGCAGCGGCATCGTCGTGGAGGCATTCCTGTTGGACGAGCAGGCGGATCTGTATCACAAGATGGTGCGATTGGAATTTCACGCATTCATTCGTCGGCAGCAGCGATTCGAGTCGCGAGAAGCGCTGACGGCGCAGATTGCGAGTGACATAGAACAGGTGAAGGCGGCGATCACGCCGGAAAGGCTCGCGAGTGACGAACATTCCGCAGATTGATGCGAAAGAGACGGCCGCACGATTGTCCGCCGCCGATCGCGTGCTGATCACGACGCATGCCCGCGCGGATGGTGACGCGCTCGGCTCCGCTGCCGGCCTGGCTCGCGTGCTTCGTTCTCTAGGCAAACAGGTCGACGTGTATCTCCACGAGCCTGTATTGGATCGATATCGCTTTCTTCCGGATATGGAATCAATTCGCGTCTGGAATCCGGCCGAAGCGCAGACAGCGTTGCAGGCGGCGGACTTGCTCGTTGTTGTCGATACATGCTCGGCCGTTCAGATCGGCGAGATTGCCGAGGCGTGGGCGTCGATCGACAAACCCAGGCTTGCGATCGATCATCATGTCACGCGTGACGCCATCGTGGATGCAATTCACGTGGACGAATCGAGCGCCGCTGCCGCGGCGATCGTCGAACGGCTTTGCGGTTCCGCCGGCTGGGCGATCGATGAACAAACGGCGATGCTGCTCTATGCGGGGCTGGCAACGGATACGGGCTGGTTTCAGTTTTCCAACGCCAACGCGGCGGCTTTCGAGTCCGCGGCGAGGCTGGTGGCGGGGGGGGCGAAGCCGAACGAACTCTACGAAGCACTCTACAAAAATGATCCCGAGGCCCGCCTGCGGCTGATCGGCGAAGTCCTTCAGTCATTCGAGATGCACTGTGACGGTCGGCTCGCCGTGATTCGCGTCGATCGGGCGATGCTCCATCGTTGCGACGCCACGGGCAAGCTTTCCGAGGAAGTCATCAACGAACCGCAGCGCATCGGCAGCGTCGTCGCGGCAGTATTGTTGATCGAGCCGTTTACAGGCGAAGGACCGATCCGCGTGAGTTTTCGCAGCAAGCGCGACATCGACGTGGCTTCGATCGCGCGGCAATTCGGCGGCGGCGGACACGCGCGTGCGGCCGGCGCGAAACTGACGGCAACTCTGGACGAGGCATGCCGACAAGTTGTCCCCGTCATGATCGCCGAAGTTGACAAGCACGCGGAGAACGGGGGACGCTGATGTCGCATACGGAATCGCCATTGCCGCAGTTGCGCGCCTGGCCGACGGGCTTTCGCATCATGCTGTCGGCCTTTGTATTCATGATCGGCGTCGGCTACTTGTTCGCGCTGGCCAATATCTATCATCAGCACCAAATGGCGGACGGTCGCGCAGGACTGTCGCTCGACGACTTACGCGCGTCATACAGCGGTCTGTCAGTCAAGCGATCCAAGGAGACTGTGATACCGTCGCGCATGCTGACGATGCTTCGGACGAGCATGCGCGAATATGTCGAAGACGCCGCTGATTTCGACGTGCTGGAATCCTGGCTGAAGGCGGGCGGTTCCGAGGCCGGGTTATCTGCGGGAGAAAAGCGACAAACGCCGGAGCGAATGCTGATTCTCAACTGTCTGCGATGTCACGCAAAGAGTGCAAATACCGACATATCCCGGAAGGCGCCGTTCGGCCCTGACGATTTCACGGTCGACTACGAGATGATTCGGCCGCTCGTCGCGACAGAGACGAATCTCGAAGACGACGAAGTTTTTGTTCCGCCGCAGCTGACTGTGCCTCGATTGGTGCTTGTCACGCATGCGCACATGCTGGCGATTCCCATTTTCGCGCTCATCGTCGGATCGCTGTTCGCCTGCGCGCGTTTTCCGCGCCGGGCTCGCGGCTGGCTGACGCCGTTGCCCATGATCGTCCTGATATTCGATTTCGCGGGCTGGTGGCTTGCCCGCGGCGTTCCGGCATCGATCTATGTGATTGCGGGGGCCGGCGCCGTGTTCGGGGCTGTATTCGGGTTGCAGATCGTCGTCGTCTTGTTCGATCTCTGGCGGCCCGAAAAGCGCAGCGCGTCAGTGAATTAACGTCGGTTGTCTGATCGATGCGGGGCAGATATTCGTGATGCCTTCGTTTTCGCGCTGCCTCCCTACAGTCTCAGCCTCATTCCGCGTACAATCGGATACACGAGGAAACGCAGTATCGACGCATATGTGATAATTCCTTCTTCTGGATGCGAGTACCGAACGCATGACGACGCTCTCCGCAAATGCACAGTCGCACAGTGATCTCGTCACGAAGCTCAAAGCGCTCCGGGCGAATATCGAGTCCGTGTTCATCGGCAAGGTGGATGCAATCAACCAGATGCTCGTCGGTCTCATCGCCCGTGGTCATGTCCTCGTCGAGGACGTTCCCGGCGTGGGCAAGACGGTACTGGCCCGGGCCGTGGCCAAGAGCATCGACTGTCGATTTTCTCGCGTGCAGATGACGCCGGATCTGCTTCCGTCTGACATCCTGGGCGTCAGTGTATACAACGACAAGGCGGGTGTTTTTGAGTTCAAGCAGGGACCGATCTTTGCAAATATCATTCTCGCGGACGAGATCAATCGGACGACGCCGCGAACCCAGTCGGCGCTGCTTGAGGCGATGAACGAAGCCCAAGTCAGCGTGGACGGGCGAACGGTCCGGCTGGAGCGGCCGTTCATGGTGATCGCGACGCAGAATCCGTTCGAGTTTGAAGGGACGTACTTTCTGCCCGAGAATCAGCTCGATCGCTTTCTTTTGCGGATCAGCATCGGATATCCCGATCGCGAATACGAGCGCCGCATTCTGCGCGAGCAGCCCGATCGCGGCGCGCTGGAGTCGTTATCGCCGTCCATGACGGGCAGCGATGTGCTTCAGCTTCAGGCATTGGCCGACGCCGTCCGCGTTGACGATGTGCTGATGGATTACCTTCAGGACGTCGTGGATGCGACGCGCAAGCACGATGCAATACAAGTCGGCGTGTCGCCGCGCGGGGCATTGTCCCTTTTGCGCGGCGCGAAGGCGTTCGCGGTCCTGCACGGTCGCGACTACGCCATTCCCGACGACTTCAAGTCGCTCTTCCTGCCCGCGTTCGCGCATCGGCTTGTCAGTAAATCGTATCTCCACGACGGCCACACGACATCCACGGAGCAGGTCATGCTGGACATTCTGGAAAACGTCGCCGCGCCGAGCTGACGCTTCGGCGAACTGCGAGCTGTGTGCCGCGATCGAGTCAGATGATGGCCTTTTTCTCACGTCGAAAATCCCGGGGTCTGCGGAACGAGGGCGTGCGACTCACACGTGGCGGCGCAATTTTCCTGATCGGCATTCTTCTGATCGGGCTCACGGCCGTTGATGCGGATATCAACCTCTTGTTGCTGATGTTCGGCTTTTGCGCCGGCGCCTACGTGGTCAACGCCGTTTACGGATGGCGGGCGCTGCGACATCTGAGCGTGCGTCGAATCGTTCCCGAGTCCGTCATCGCGGGTCAGCCCTTTCAACTTCGATACATTGTGTCGAATCAGCATCGCTGGGCGATCGCGCGGAGTGTCATCCTTGAAGACGTGTTCCCCAGAGTTCCGAAGCGAGACTCACCGCAGGCGTTCATTCGCAGCCTTCGCCCCGGAGAGTCGATTACGCTGAACGTACCGTTCGTATGGCAGGATCGGGGACGTATTCCGCTGTTCGCGGTTCGATTCATCAGTCGATTTCCATTCAATCTCGTCAGCAAGGCCGTGCGATTGCGCACGGAACAGGAGCTGATCGTGTGTCCGGCGTTGGGCCGTCTGTTGATTGATCCTGCGAGTGCGGCACGTTCGCCGGAAGCGTCCGCCGGAGCATCGGCGACGGGGCGATCCCACGGCGATGATGAATACGCAGGGATTCGGGAATATCGACAAGGTGACAGCATCCGGAAGATTTATTGGCGGCGGAGCGCCCGAACGGGTCAGCTCGTCATTCGTGAAACGACGAAAATCGTCAACAAGCAATATTGGTGTGCGATTGACACGAGAAGCAGTGCGCGAGATCGCGCGTCATCGATGGCGCTTGAAAAGACGCTGTCGGCGGCCGCGACATTCATCTGCACGGCGCTGGAGCAGGGCGCGAGTGTCGGGCTCGTGTGCAACGGCGATCCGCTGGTTATTCTGCCGCCGGGAACGGGCCGTGCTTATCGACCTCGTCTGCTTCGGGAACTCGGTTTGCGCGTCGGCGATCACGAAGACTCGCTGGCAGCGCACATTCGGCGGCATCCCTGGCCGGTTCGATGGCAGGCTCCCTGCGTTCTATTCTCCCCGCGCGACGACGAGGAAACGCGTGATGCCGCGTCCTGTCTGACGCGGACGCTCGGGCCCACGCGCGTGATTGTCGCCGACGCGCCGGGATTTGCGGCGGTGGTTTCACTTCCCGATCCGACGACGACGCGGTCGCCGAATCCGGATGCTGACGGAAGGGGGCGTTCGGCGGCATGAGACCTGTGAGCTCGCTTCATCTTGTGCTCCTGGGGCTGGCGTTGGCGAATATGCTTCCGGCGATGGAAGTCGAAAGCAGCTGGGGGCTTTACGCGATCGCCGTCGGATGTGCGATTCTCAGCACCCTCTGGCTGCAGCGTTCCGGCGGGCGGGCGCTGTCCGGCTGGATGATCCATTTCGCCGTGATTGCGTCTGTCGGCTTTCTCTGCTGGGAAATGTTCGGCGAGCACGATGAGCCGACAATTCATATCGTGGACTTATCGCACTTCATCGCGCTGCTTGCCTGTATCAAGTTTTTTGAATGCGTGACGTATCGCGACGCAGGGCTGATTGCCGTCATTGCGTTCTTGTTAATGGCGATCAGCGCGTTGATCAGCGCCAGCCCACTGTTCGGAATTGTGATCATCCTGGATCTGACAGTCGGCGTCGGCTGGCTCATGAGCTTTCATGCCGAGCGCGATCGATATCTCGTCGAGTCGCGAATGGTGCAACTGACCGGGTGCGAGCCGGTTGTCGTCTCCTCGAATTCCGGCCCGGTTCGAGGTCCCGCCTACAGTCGGGCCGTGGGAGCGACGTCGCTCTACCTCGTTGTGGCGGCGACTGCGATTTTTATTTTTCTGCCGCGCGGTCTTTACGGCGGAATCTTCGGGCGGATGCACGGCCTCGTTCCCGCATCCGTTACAGGGCTGGGCGATGCCGTCGAACTGACTGACGCCGCCATCTTCGAAGATCCGACGCCTGTATTCAAAGTGCGATTTTCCAAGGCCGGCATTCCGATTGTTGCGGAGGACTATGCCGCCTATTTACGGGCGCAGACATTTGATCGGTATTACCAGGGCAAATGGAGCGGCACGCCCATGCTGATGCCGCGAACGATTCTTCCAACGGAATCGGAATATCCGGCAGCGCTCGTTGAGTTGCCCGTCACGCCGTTGCCCTCGTCGCTCCTCAAACAGGAAGTCTGGCTGGATTCGCTTGGAAACGGAACGCTGTTCGCGTCCTATCCGCCCATCATGATCGAGACGAAATACGTCAAGGGGCTGAAGCTCGATCGAAAGGACCTGACGCTGGAGGCCGCCGGTATTCGTGACACGGCCCATTACGCCGTGTATTCGCTCGACACGCAGACGGGCCCCGCCGCCGAAGCCCTGACGCGACATACGCATCCGCGACGGCGAATCAACTCCGAAATCCCTGTTCGCGTGCGCTTGTTCGCCGGAGATCTCGCCCTGAAATTCGGCGATCCGGGCGACGACCTCCAGCACGCGACGATTGCCGGCGGCATTCGGGACTACCTGTCCGGTAACGAATTCGAATACACGTTGCGGCGCGGCGCGATGCGAAAGAACGTGGATCCCATCGAGGATTTCCTGTTCCAGAACAAGAAGGGCCATTGCGAATATTTTGCAACGGCCATGACGTTGATGTGTCAATCGGTCGGCATTCGCGCAAGGCTCGTCTCCGGTTATCACGGCGGTGAATTCAACGATGTCGGCGGTTTCTTTCGCGTTCGGCAGCGAGACGCGCATGCCTGGGTGGAAGTGTATCTGGCCGGTCGCGGCTGGACGACGTTCGATCCGACACCCGCCGCGGCCGTCGCGACGCGGGCGAGGGACGAATCGCTGATCGCCGGTATTCGTCGCACGATGGACTTTCTCCATTTCAAATGGTCGACGTGGGTCGTGAGTTTCGATCAGGACAGCCGGCAGGATCTCGCCGCGGGCGTCAAGAAATGGCTGGCGACGTTTACCGAGGATGTTGACGAGACGCGTTCCTTCGGCGATCTGATCAAGACGCTCGCCTATGGTCCGGATGTGTTTGTCTGGTGGCAGCGCGTGCTGTATTGGCTTGTCTTGATTTTGTGCGCTGTCCTTGTCGTCCTCGTGCTTCGCGTGGTCGTGATCCTGTCACTCTATATCCGGGAGATCGTCGGCGATCGCGGGGAACTGCAGGCGCGAATCGCAAGACGGCCGGAGGCGCGATTCTACGATCGCCTCTTGCTGCTTCTGGCGACCAAGGGACATGTGAAACCAGCGCACGTAACGCCGCGAGAATTTGCCGAGCAATTATCCCAGTCGCACATTGATCTTCGAGCCCTGTCGGACTACACGGAGTGGTTTTACGAAGTGCAGTACGGGCAGCGAGATCTCTCCGAATCGCGATGGCAGCGTTTGCGCCAATTCCTCACGCGACTTCGCGAGGATACGGCGTTCGGCACGAGATCGTGATGCGCCTGACGCCGTCCTGACCGACTCGCGGCGCCCCCGGATCGAGCAGGTCGGGGCTTTGCAGCGGGCGCTCGTCAACGCATCATCGAATGACCCTGAGTTCATGACGTATCCACGCGTAGACAGTCCGCTTCCGATCTTCGATCGCTTTCCGGCGTTGCGTGATTGCGTCGCCTGGAAGCCGATCGGACACTGGCCGACGCCGATCCTCTCGGCGGATGCCTTCGCGACATGCCTTGGATTGAAATCGCTTCACATCAAGCGAGAGGATCTCAGCCATCCGGATTGCGGAGGGAACAAAACGCGCGGTCTCGAGTTCCTCCTGGCCCGTGCCGTCGAACGCGGCGCCCGATGCATCGTCACATTCAGCAGCGCAGGAAGCCATCATATCTCGAAAACGGCCTGGCATGCCCGTCGCTTCGGCATCGACACAACGGGTGTCTTCGTTGATCAGCCTGTCTCCGAATACGTGCGTCGAAATATCGGGATCGCCATAGCGTCCGGCGCGCATTATGTCCGTGCGAATCGGCTGACTGTCATTCCGAAGACAGCGATGGCATTTCTTCGAGAGTCTTGGCGCAGTCGTCGAAGAAGGGCATCGGAGGCGGCGGGGGATTCCCGGAGCGCATCGACGGCCACTGGTCATGTCTACTTCGTCGCGCCCGGCGGCACCACGCGTCGCTCCATGCTTGGCCATGTCAACGCGGCTCTGGAGCTGAAGGCGCAGGTCGAATCGGGCGCGTTGCCGGAGCCGGATTACATCTACGTCGTGCTGGGCAGCCTGGGAACGGCCGCGGGGCTGGCCCTCGGATTGAAACTTGCCGGCATGTCGTCCCGCGTCGTTGGCGTGACAGTCTCCTATCGATGGTATTGCACGCCTCGGCGGATCGCTCGATTCGCGCGGCGCGTCAACGCCTGGATGCGCCGGATGGATCCGAGTGTCCCGGACGTGAGTTTGCGGCCCGGCGATCTCGATGTGGTGCACACGGCGCTGGGTGACGGCTACGCGCTGTTCACGCAGCGCGGAGAGACGCTTGCCCGCAGATTGTTCCAAACGCAGGGGCTGCGGACCGACGGTACGTACACGGCCAAAGCGCTTGACGGAATGATGCAGTACATCGAGTCGAGGAAACTGCGGGAGTCGAAGCACTTGTTCTGGCACACGTATTTCGACTTTCCGCCGTGCGACATGTCCGCAGACGAAGTTCCATCGAGCGTCCGCCGATATTTCAATGTCGCCGGTCAGCCATGGGCGATCGACGACGGCGCGCCGCTGTCAACGCCGGCGAGCCCCGCAAACCCGCGCAACTGATACAATAGACGGCAATGGACTCGGCGACATTTCGTATTCTGGACGCCAATCTCAATCGCGCCCGTGAAGGCCTGCGTGTGCTCGAAGAGTATGCGCGATTCGTCCTGAACGACGCGATTGCTTCTACGTCGATCAAACGTGCAAGGCATGCGCTTGCGGCTGCGGCCAACGGAATCGACTACAGTGGGCGATTGCTCGGTCGCAATACGCCCGGCGATGTCGGCACGAAAATCACGACAGAGACGGAATCATCCAGGCGGACGACGGAGTCCGTTGCAAGGGCCGCGACGGCCCGCGTCGCAGAGGCCCTGCGATGCATCGAGGAATACGGGAAACTCGTTGACGTTGAAGTCGCCGGGCGGATCGAACAACTGCGATACGACGTCTATTCCATTGAGCAGGACCTGTTCGCCGTGTCTCCGCGCCGTCAGCGATTGCGACAGGCGAAGTTGCACGTCCTGATGACGGAATCGCTGTGCGCGGCCCCCTGGCTGGATACGGCCACGGCCGTGCTTCAGGCGGGTGCGGACGTGATTCAGCTGCGAGAAAAGTCGTTGGGCGACGCCGAATTGCTCAGGCGGGCGAGACAGCTTCGCACTTTGACGGATTCATTCGACGCGCTTCTCGTGATCAATGATCGGCCGGACATCGCCCGCCTTGCGAACGCCGACGCCGTGCATCTGGGGCAGGAAGATCTGCCGGCGGATGAGGCGCGCCGGATTGCGGGACCGACGATACTCATCGGCGGAAGCGCCCACGATCAACCGGAAATCGCGTCGATGCTTGCCGCGGGTGTGGACTATCTCGGCGTCGGGCCCATGTTTGCATCCGGCACCAAGCCGGACGTCGATGTTCGTGGTCCGGATCTTCTGACGCTGGCGTCTCGTCTTATTACCGAATCGGCGGACTGCGGCGGGAACGCATCTGAATCGACGGCGTCGAACCTTGTCGGGTCCGCGTCCACGCCGCTCGTCGCGATCGGTGGCATCACGGCATCGAACGTCGCCGCCCTGAGCCTGCCGGCGGGCACATCCTTCGCCATTGCCGTCTGTGGTGGGATTATCGGCAACAACGAGCCGGCCGCTGCCACACGTCGCCTGCTGGCCGCCATGAACGCCGATCAAGACGCGCCGGACCATCGATCTTGACAGTTTGCGCCACCTACCTTGAAATAACCTATTCGCGAGACAAAAATCGCGATTCCCGGGGCCGTAGCTCAGTTGGGAGAGCGCTTGCATGGCATGCAAGAGGTCGAGAGTTCGAGCCTCTTCGGCTCCATGTGAAATGCCCCGTAAGTCGAAGACCTACGGGGCATTTCTTTTTTTCTCGAGTCTGCATCTTGAACTGAGTTGCTTACCGGCGACGCTCGATTCAAGAGGTCAAGACACTCTCGCTACGCCACGTTCCTCTTCACAAAGAATCCCGCCGTCGTTACGCCCGCGCCCATCGCGGCCAGCACGATTCCGAGGACCAGCGGCATCGACGATCGTGACGCGACCGGCTGCTGATACGTGAATCGATTCATGCCGCCCGCCGCCGGGAAGGGCTCCGAAATGTCCGTCGCGCCTTCGGCCAGTTGGACGGTGACATAGTGTTGGATCGAAACGCCGTTCGGGAGCGATTCAAGGTAGTTGAACTTCAATTCGGGGCCGTCCTGATTGATCAATCGCCACTGCTTCGGTACGTCCATCTCGACCTGGCCGCCGCCCATGTTTCGTGTGACGCCGCTCGCCGTGATCGTCAGCTTGACTTGTCGTTCCATGTCGTTCTTGTCGATCTCGAATTCCGTGATGTCATAGGCGCTGAGCATCTTGCTGAAGTCCCGCCGCAACAGCGACGGGTTCGTTCCGTATTTCTGCTGCCAGACCTGAAACTGCTGGGCGTTGAATTCCATGTGGATCACGAACGTGCCGTTGCCCAGTGCATCGACGTTGACCGTCTCGTCGAACTGCAGGACCGTCTGGGCCTTCGCCGACTGCGCCGCCGACATCGCGGCAAACAGAATGAGTGTGAGAGCGAAGTATCGAATGTTCTTTGTCGTAATGCGTGTCATCGGACTTATTCCCCGTTCAGTTGGATGCTGTTGATGATCTGGTTCACAACCGTCTGCGCCGCCTGGGCTGACTGTGTCGGGCCGCTGATGCCGACGCCGTACGTGCCGCGGCCGACCGTGTGCAAGTGCAGTTCCGCCGTGAAAGGCAGTCCCATCGGGTTTTCGTAGCTGATTGGTACGACAGTCCATTGGGTTCCATTGATATTCCGTGCCTGCGGCTGGCCGAAATACATGTTCAGACCTCTGGCTGCGCCGAATTCGCTGAGTGCCGCAATACAGGCTGCCTGATCGCTCGACCCGAAGCCGAACGTGCTGACGCCCCAACCCGTCTGGGCGTCTTCCGCGTTGAACAGGTACCACGGGGCCCCGCCCGTTTGAACGTTTTGCAGCTCCCTGGCGTCCGTCATCCAATGAT
>JAJDEC010000663.1 GCA_029259995.1 Phycisphaerae bacterium | reverse complement strand
GTTGTGGATCGCAACAGAAGCGCGCGGCGATGAGGACGGATGGTCCGAGGACGAACGGAAGTATCTGAGCGAGCTGGAACGGGTTGCACCGGAGCGGCACGCCGTCCTGGCGGATGCGTCGAGTCCGCGTCGATTGCAGTCGGCTGCCGGCAACAAGGCGCCCAATCTCGCCGTGATTCGCGAGATGTTACAGCATGCCGACGGTTATCTGCTCAAACCGATGAACTGCCCGATGCACATTCGCGTGTATGCGTCGGAACCGCGGAGTTATCGCGATCTGCCGGTGCGTCTCGCCGAATTCGGCACGGTCTATCGCTACGAGCAGTCGGGCGAAGTGTCGGGCCTGACGCGCGTCCGCGGGTTTACGCAGGACGACGCCCATATTTTCTGCACAGTCGATCAGTTGCAGGACGAGTTGGCGAGTTGTGTGCAGCTGACGCGATTCGTGCTTGACAGCCTGGGGCTGACGGATTTTCGGGTGCGCATCGGTCTGCATGATCCGAACGACAAGAAGTTCATCGACAATCCCGAGGGTTGGGCGAAGGCCGAGGCGGCGGTTCGGGCCGCCGTGAAGGCCAGCGGGCTTTCGGCGACGGAGGAAGTCGGCGAGGCGGCTTTTTACGGCCCCAAGATCGATTTTGTCGTGAAAGACTGTATTGGCCGCGAATGGCAGCTCGGCACGGTGCAGGCGGATTACAATGCGCCCATGCGGTTCGACTTGACGTACAACGGTGCGGACAACAAGGCGCATCGGCCCGTCATGGTGCATCGCGCGCCGTTCGGCAGCATGGAACGGTTCATCGGCATTCTGATCGAGCATTTTGAAGGCGCGTTTCCTGTCTGGCTGGCGCCGGTACAGGTGTTCGTTGCGACGATCTCGGAGAAGAGCATCGAGTACGGTCGAGAGGTTGCGCAGGAATTGAAAGCGGCCGGCGTTCGGATTGTGCTGGACGATTCTTCCGAGCGCATCGGTCCGAAGAAGCATTACGCGCGGCAGCAGAAGATTCCGTACATCGTCGTTGTCGGCGAACAGGAAGCGGAGTCACGTGCGGTCAACCTGAACGATCGCGACGGCAAGCCGCTTGGGAATATGTCGCTCGATGCGTTTATCGAGCGTGTGAAGGAAGAGAGCTCGCCTTAGTTGAGAAGGCGTTCGAGGGAGCAGGTGCGTCCTCCTGATCCCCCGGCCGGACGGCCGCAACATGTTCAGGGACGACTTCGAAAGGAAGGTGCTTGGCTAACTTACGACTACGAACCAACGAACAGATTCGCATTTCGCCAGTCCGGCTCGTCGACGAGGCGGGCGGCATGGTCGGGATTGTTCCGACCTCTGAAGCGCTTCGCCAGGCCCGAGACGTCGGGTTGGATCTTGTGGAGATGTCGCCCAACGAGCGGCCTCCCGTTTGCAAGATCATGGATTACGGCAAGCATAAGTACGATCTGTCCAAGAAGCAGAAACAGAAGCATCACGAGCAGAAGATCAAGGAGATTCGCGTTCGACCTAAGACGGACGAGCACGATCTTGAAATCAAGCTCAATCGCGCTCGGAAGTTTCTGGAGCACGGGGATCGCGTTCAGGTCACGATGTTGTTCCGTGGTCGCGAACGATTCCGTCAGGACCTGGCGCGCGAGCAGTTTGACGACATCGTCAAAGAGCTTGCGGATATCGCCAAGGTCGATCGGCACGCCCGATCCATGGGGCGTCGCATGACGCTGATGCTGGCGCCCGTGAAAGCGCCGCCTGCGCACAAGAAGCCGGTCGCCAAACAGCCACCCAGGAAGAAGCCGGATGAAAAGCCGGACGAGAAGGCGGCCGAGGGCGCTGTCGATGTCGCAGTCCCGGCGGAGGTCAAAGCTCCGGGGGCGATGCCTGTGTCTGCTCCGACGCCTGCGGAAGCGCCGGCGACACCTGCCACGCCTGTGGATGATCCGACGACCGCCGCGAACTGAGAATCGGGACAGACGGGAACGTCTGGGACGGATTCAACTCCTGGGCAACGCTTCGGACGGCAATCGGCGAGATTATTGGACTTCTTGTTCGTCGTGGATTGAAGACTGCGTGATCGGTCTAGGCAGACGTCCGGGTAGATATAGGCGTCCTGGGATCGCGATTGCCTCGGTGGATTGGGATCAACAGGATGGCCTTGCAAGACTGAGGAATCCGGCGTAAATTACGGGGCTCTTTCGCGCCTGCGGGCGAGGAGTTTTAGCAATGCCGAAGATGAAGACACATAAGGGGCTGCTCAAGCGCGTCAAGGTTTCCGCGCGGGGCAAAGTTCGATACAACAAGTCGAACGCCGGTCACTTGATGAGCCACAAGGACGGCAATCGATGCCGCCGAATGCGAAAGCACTCGGAGTTGAGCAATCCGAAGCTCGCTGCCCGGATTCGTCGAATGCTCGGTGTGTGATGCAGTCCATGAGCAGCCATTGGTTTTGAACGAATAGACGGAGTCCAGCGCGATGCCACGCACGCGAACCCACGTACCTCATCACAAGCGCGTCAAGCGCATTCTCAAGGCGGCCAAGGGCTACTATGGCGGCCGAAGCAAGCTGCTCTCGACGGCGCGCGACACTGTCATGCGTGCCGGCGTGTATGCGTATCGCGATCGACGCCGTCGCAAGGGCGACTTTCGGCGATTGTGGATCACGCGAATTGCGGCGGCCTGCCGAATGCGCGGCACGTCCTACAGCCGGTTCATGTCCGGGTTGAATCATGCGACGATCGATCTCAATCGCAAGATGCTGAGCGAGATGGCGATTGCCGATCCGAAGGCGTTTGACGCATTGGTTGTGATCGCGCTTGAACATGCGAAGACGCCCGCCGCAGCGGCGTAACGCCTGTCCGGCCCCCAGTAAAAAGCGAATTCCAAAGGCGTCGATTGCGACGCCTTTTTTTTAGGTTCTTCACGGATTTGCGGGACGACGGCGTATCACGCGCTGGAAGTTGGATTGTGCGCCGCGAAAGATCCCGGAGGGATCCATTGAGAATTGCCCAGCGATTTATCGCTGGGGCGCGCGGCTCCAATTGCCAAATTCCGTCCCGTAGGGACGGAATGCGTGCCTCGCGACGGGCTCACGCCGTCCCACCGGGACGGAAAAGCGCAGGAAAACGCTCGTCGCAATCCCAGCCTTGAAAAGGCTGGGCTATTTTCACGTCGTCTCTGCCGGGACCTGGTGGAATGCAGCCGCCGCGTCGACAAGCCGCGTCAACGGTCCCCGCAAACCCGTGATGAACCTTTTTTCGTGCGCGAGGATGAATTGTGATTACGGCGGTGATTTTTGACATGGACGGCGTTCTCGTGGACAGCTACGCGCCGCATCTGGAGAGTTGGCGCGTGCTGGCGAAGGAAATCGGCGCATCGATCAGCGATGCGCAGTTTGATCATACGTTCGGCCGGACGAGTCGCGACATTATCCGCATGCTGTTTGATGTGACGGACGACGAGCGCGTCCGTGATTATGACGATCGCAAAGAGGCGCTCTATCGCGACATCGTGCGCGGCAGCATCCCGGAGATGCCCGGGGCGACGGCGTTGCTGAATCGCCTTGCAGGGCAGGGGATTGCCCTTGGCGTCGGTACGTCGGGGCCGCGGGCGAATATCGATCTTGTTTGCGATGAACTCGACTGGAACGCACTGTTGCGAGTGAGAGTGACAGGGGCGGACGTGATGAAGGGAAAGCCGGATCCGGAAATATTCTTGCAGGGCGCGTTGCGGCTCGAAGTAACGCCGGCGGAGTGTGTTGTTGTGGAGGACGCACCGGCCGGGGTTGAAGCGGCGAAGCGGGCCGGGATGCGATGCATCGGGCTGGCTTCAACACATGAGGCGGGCGCGCTGTCGGAAGCGGACCGGGTCGTTGACGCCCTTGACGATGCATGGCTGTTGATCGAAAGCTGGCGATAGCGGCGATTTCGCGTCTTGCGTGAGCGCGAGACGGCTATTTCTTGTCGCCGGCCATTCCGTCCGCTTGCCGCAATGGCGGGCCGGCGTCGTGAAACTCGTGTTTGTGTTTGAGCCACCATGCCTTGGTGCGATCGATCGCCCTGGAGGTTTGATCGACTTCCGATTTATGAAACGTCTCCCGCGAGATGTACTCGAAGTACATCACGTATCGGTCGCCGACAGCGCGCACGTGGGAGTCATACTGGCGTGTGTTGTGATACATCGATCGATCGTTTTTTTCGAACGACTCCAGGATGCTGCCGATTCTCGTCGCTGCCGGGCGATACCTGTTCCACGCGAAAGTCCAAATCAGATTGTTCCGCGACTTGATGCCTGCGCGGTCAAATCCTTCGAGTAGTCGAGCGAGGATGAACTCATCGGCGTCGGCGAACTCGACGTGGATTGAATCTTCGCTGAACATCGCCTCGATGAGCACCTCAATCGAGGCAGCGGATCCTTCCGATTTCAGCAGGCTTGCGATCGCAGACACGCTGCGATTGGGGCGAAACAGCAATCGTTCGCGCGCGATCCGAATGCCGGCGTCGCCAGCGCTCTCCAGCCTTTGCAACAATTGAGCGTGCATTGCGGGATGGGGATTGCACATTTGGTTATCCGGAGGCGAGTAGTCCCAAAGTGACAAGGCCGTCTCCGGTTCAATCAGCCAGCGCTTCCAGGCGTCCGCGACCACGCAAAATCTGATCGGCGTGTCGATTGTGATGCGGATGTTGTGAATCTGGCGGGCCTCGTCGTGTTGCAGGAACACGGTCCGGAATGCGACGTATTCCGTGCTTTTTGAGGTCGATGCCATGCGGATCAGGCTTTCGATCTCGTGGACTGCAGTCGAGCCAGGTGGGCCCGCAGGCGGCGTTTCACTCGTTCCGAGGACCAGGATGATCGTTGCAAACCAGAAGGCGATGATGCGTTTTCGGGGGCGGTGTGTCATGTCGCGGCACCTTCCTTTGTGAGACGCACGGGGCGGCGTTTGAGTTCCCGGGAATCGTCACCGTTGCAACGAGCCAACGGGGCGCACAGGCCCGCTCCTGCGGCGTGAGGTACGAATTCACGAAAAATCGAAAAAGATGACGAACCCCCGTTGACAGGGCTGGCAGCTCTGGTAGATTACGTTGCTCGGCTTGAGGGAAGCAGCCTTTCACAAGGCTGTGAATCGAGTCGGGAATGCTCTTTGAAAAGTCAAGAGAGATCGCAGCGGGAATGTGACGCTTGCGGGAATCGCTGCAATCGATCCGCAAGTGACATGTCGCACCAAAGACATCAAGGTGCGACTTTTCTTGTCGGCACGGATGATGAAAGTCATCTGCGTCGATTCGAACATTCCTGTTTGCAGACAAGATTGTTTGAGCCTTTAAGTTCGATGATTTGTCGTCGTGCGAAAGTACGGCGGCTTTCAACGATAAATTCAAAGTGAAGAGTTTGATCCTGGCTCAGAACGAACGCTGGAGGCGTGGCTAAGACATGCAAGTCGAACGGTATGCTTGTTTTCGGATAGGCATATAGTGGCGAACGGGTGAGTAATAAATAGATAACGTACCCCGGTCTCAGGGATACCAACGGGAGCTTGCTCCCTTTGCGAAAGTGTTGTTAATACCTGATGACGTTTAGCGTAGGCATCTACGCAAAATCAAAGGTGGGGACCTTCGGGCCTACTGGACTGGGAGCGGTCTATTTCCTATCAGCTAGTTGGTGAGGTAAAGGCTCACCAAGGCGGCGACGGGTAGCCGGACTGAGAGGTTGGACGGCCACATCGGAACTGAGACACTGTCCGGACACCTACGGGTGGCTGCAGTAACGAATATTCCGCAATGGGCGAAAGCCTGACGGAGCGACGCCTCGTGGAGGACGAATTCCCTCGGGATGTAAACTCCTTTTAGGGTTACGCAAGCAAGGGTGGCTAATACCCATCTGCGTTGAGCTATCCCAGAAAAAGCCTCGGCTAACTCCGTGCCAGCAGCCGCGGTAATACGGAGGAGGCAAGCGTTGTTCGGAATCACTGGGCTTAAAGCGCGTGTAGGCGGCCGATCAAGTACCTTGTGAAAGCCCCGGGCTTAACCTGGGAACTGCTTGGTATACTGATTGGCTTGAGTCGGATAGGGGTGCCTGGAACAATAGGTGGAGCGGTGAAATGCGTAGATATCTATTGGAACGCCTGAGGCGAAAGCGGGGCACTGGGTCCGCACTGACGCTGAGACGCGAAAGCGTAGGGAGCGAACGGGATTAGATACCCCGGTAGTCTACGCCGTAAACGATGCGCACTAGACTTTTACCCCTCTGACGGGGCGGGAGTCGAAAAGAAACCGATAAGTGCGCCGCCTGGGGAGTACGGCCGCAAGGCTAAAACTCAAAGGAATTGACGGGGGCTCACACAAGCGGTGGAGGATGTGGCTTAATTCGAAGCAACGCGCAGAACCTTACCCGGGTTTGACATGCTAGGATTAGCTGCTGGAAACAGTAGTGACGCGGCTTGCCGTGGAACTAGCACAGGTGCTGCATGGCTGTCGTCAGCTCGTGTCGTGAGATGTCGGGTTAAGTCCCTGAACGAGCGAAACCCTTATCGTT
>JAJDEC010000662.1 GCA_029259995.1 Phycisphaerae bacterium | reverse complement strand
CACCGGATGCGATTCGGTATCGCTGCGATGGACGATCGTTTCGCCGAATGCCACGGAATTGAGTTTCGAAACGAGTTCGTCGACATCCAGGTCGTGATGGGCCGCTGCCCTCCGGACTGAAATGGTGCGAGCCAATGTGCGTCGCATGAGTGGATTGGCCAGCGGCGCGAAACCCCTGGAGAGCAGCAGCGGCAGCGTGTCTGGAAACCAGTCCACGATGTGCCCGATCTTGACGTCGGCCGTGATTCTCGCGGGACGTGCCATCGCCTCATCCGCAGGACGCCATCCGTTCATGATTCGCCACAAATGTACGCCCACAAGGGCGATCCCGGTCAGCTCGAGCAGTCCACTGACGCCTGCGATGGGATACGCCCATTCCCGAAAATCCGTTGCAATCTGAAACGTTACGCGCATCAGGCAGCCGATATTAATCAGCACAAACGGCAGCCACAGGGCCCGTAATCGCCGAGTGTCGACGCCGTTCAATGTCGGTACAACTTTCGCCGCCATCCCCAGAATCATGAGGCTGATGAATCCGACAGTGATCGCATGACGAACCGACCCGTAATAAGCATGCGAGAACCCCATTGCCAACGCCTCGCGTCCGCTCTCGGAGAGCGCTCCTGCCGACGGGAGCGTGAATCTCATATACAGCGGGGCAAGTATCAGCAGAATCATCGATGTATGAAGCCACGCGACTGCGACGCGAACGAACTTGGTCGAGCGATCCGTTTCCGTCGGGCGGGCCAACAGCCCCCATCGCAATGTCAGGAGAATGCTCGATCCGGCGAGCAGCACCATCGCGCCATACATGGGGCCGGCCCATAAGTGATTCCCCGTTCGTCGCATCACGACGAAAAACGCAGCCTCTCCAAGAACGGCGGCGACGAGAATCGCAAGGGAGCGCGTTGCAAGTTTGCGGCCCGGGCTGGCCATGCCAAATAGCGCCGGAAACATCCGAAGACCGACGCCGAGTATCATCAGCATCGCGAACCCATGAATCTGTAGGTCTCGGAGCGGCGCCTGATAGGTCGAGATGATTCGAAGGAGTTCCGATCGACTCGTCGCGGCAGTCGTCGCGTAAAGCAGCCCCAAGTCGCCGACCGCCTGCAGAAAGAAGAAGCCGAGCGCCGCGAGAATGTACGCATCGTGACGCTCAAGCGTCTTGCCGCTGCGTCGAGACGTTTGGAGAATCACGCCAACAAAGATGGAAATCGCAACAATCTCGGCCAGCCCCGCCGCGATCGCCAGTTCACGAAACATCGGCCGATCGAACAGTGGCTCGCCGATCGATCTTGCAAAAACGCCGAACACCATGAGATAGAAACTCACGTTCGCCAGATCGGGCCGCCACAAACTGGTGTGTTTCATCCGGGGAAACGCCTGATACGCGAATCCCATGACGAACAGTCCGACCCATCCGAAGATCTGGGCGTGTCCGTGTGCATTGATGTCGTGGATTGAGACGTTCGTGAAGGCGCCGCTCCAGCCGATCTGCAGAAGCAACAACGCCCCCCATGCCGCGCCGGCCGTCAAAACCACGACAATTCCCGCCTTGAAGAACCGCCGGTATATCCTGTCGCCCAGTTCGTCGATCCGATGGCGTTGCGTTGATGCGTCTGGCAACGCGCGATGGGGCTCGGAGGCGGCGGCGTTCAACTCACCCACCAACCTTCGCACATCGACGCCGTGAGCCCGCGCAAAAAAGGCAATGGACTCCGCGGGGCCGTCCGCCCCGCCGCACCCTCGGAGGCCATACTTGTCAAACACCGCCCTGGCTGCTGGAAACGCGCGAAGCACATCAGGAATCATCATCGCGTCTGAGATCGCCGATTTTGCGTTGCCACTTACACTCATGCCTGCCTCCCGGAAAACGCAAGTGTTGGCCTGAGCCGAAATTCACGCGAACGACGGCAGATCGAGCCGTGCGACCCTATTCTTGACCTACAACTCAAGAATAGACAACCCCCGCCCGATTGTCAAAACCCGTCTCCAGAAAATGATGCGTCCGAAAGCCCGCTCCGCAGAGCCAGGAAAGCCCGCGTCGTGCGGGCGCGTCCGGCGACGACAACAGTCCGCGAAATGCGTTCCCAACGAGAAATAACCGCTTCCAGACCGGTGTCCGCAGGGCCGATCCGAAAAATGTGACGATGCCGGCGCTTGATTCTCAGACGGCGACCGATGTATATTCTTGATAAGTCGATCTATTACTCCCTTATTGGCTTCTGGGCAAAGGACCTGACATGCTCGTAAGACACCGTCTCATTATCGTTGCGTCTGTATTCGCGTTGGTTGCCTCAATACCCGCAGTCAGCTTTGCCGACCTGGTGACGGGCGTTGTCGTGCGCGAAGGCGATCTGGCTCCGATCGCCGGCGCAAGAGTCACCATGCAGGCCAGCCTTACGCATACGTTCACAGCGCTCGACGGCGGATTTTCTCTGGACCTCCCGGAAGGCACTCCGCGCATCGTCGTGGGGGCGGCCAAGGGATACTTCAACACGGGAGTCAGCGTAACGGCGCCGGCATCCGGAATTCAGATTCTTCTGACGCCTGTCGGCGCTCAGGATGATCCGGCGTATCAATTCATGTCGCCGGAAACCTGCGGAACTTGCCATCCGAATCAACTCGCCGAATGGACAAATTCTCCAATGGCGCGCGCCGGCCTCAATACGTGGGTACACGATATCTACAACGGCCAGGGCACGCCGGGCGGCATGGGAGGATTCGTCTATACGCGAGATTCCGTGTTTGCCGGAAATAACCCGAATTCGGAATGCGCATCCTGTCATCAGCCGGAGTCTTGGATTCCAAGCCCGTTCAGTCGGATGGAAGGACCACAAGACGTCGGCTATCCGTCGACGCCCTCCGCGCATGGGATCTCCTGTGACGTCTGCCACAAGGTCGCGGATGTAGATGTCACAAAGATCGACTTCCCGGGCATCTTCCCGAATGCCGTGAAGTTCACGCGTCCAATGTCGACTTCGCCACATCAGGTCCAGTATGGACTCCTCGGGGACACGACTGTCAACTTCACGAACCTGATGCGCGCATCCTATCAACCACAGCTTTCGGCCGAAGTCTGCGGCGCCTGTCATCAGGATCGAAGCGATCCCGATGAAAACCACTCATACACGGGCCCCGTGTCTGAACCAACGTACGTTGAATGGGCCGAGTCGCCCTATGCGGATCCCGAGTCGCCCTACTACGCAAACTGCATCACTTGTCACATGCCGCCAACCGGTGAGACGCAGTTCTGCTCAATCCAGGTACCGCCCCTGGTGCGCGATCCAAGCCTGATCCGCTCGCATGACATCCGCGGCACGACGCCGGCGTTTCTGGAGAACGCCGTCACGATGTCATTCGCACCAAGCATCGTCGGCGACACGCTGGAAGTTGAAGTCACGATCGACAACGATCTGACGGGGCATCACGTACCGACTGGCGTGACGACGCGAAACATGATCCTGCTCGTCGAAGCCTGGCGAGACGGCGAGGATCCGATCAACGATCTTCTTCCGTACAGCAGTGCTCAAGTCGTTCACGATCTGGGCGGCGTTGGTGATCCTGCACTGGGATACTACGGCGGTCGCCCCGGAAAGCTCTATGCGAAGCTGAACCATGACGCAATGAACAACGCGCCCACATTTTTCACGGACGCCGTCGGATTCGTCTTCGACAATCGTCTTGCCGCATTGGAAAGCGACACCACGAACTACGCGTTTTCACTTCCGAATGAAACCGGCGATATCCGGGTCCGCGCACGCCTCATTTACCGACGCGCCTGGCGGGCCCTG
>JAJDEC010000661.1 GCA_029259995.1 Phycisphaerae bacterium | reverse complement strand
CCGGAGACAGACGTTCTGTCGCGCGTCATGCAGGCCGATTCTGTATTCGACGGCCGACTCACAGCGAAACAGATTGTGCAGACGTGGCGTCTCGATGCAGAACTCGTCACGCTGAGCGGCTGCGAAACGGCGCTTGGCAAGGCGGAAGGCGGCGAGGGGCTCGTCGGATTTTCGCAGGCGCTTCTTGCGAGCGGGGCCCGGAGCCTTGTGTTGAGTCTGTGGAAAGTCGATGACATGGCAACGGCACTGCTGATGCATCGTTTCTACGAGAACCTGACCGGCGCATTCACGGACCATCGCCGTATTGCGGGAAACGACTATTCGCAAGGTCATCCGATGCCGAAGGCGATTGCCCTGAGAGAGGCGAAACGCTGGATTCGATCCAACTCGGCCGAGCAGAATCGCACGGCACTTCGAGGCATGGGATTCCCAATCCCCGAGGACAACACGGCGCTGGCATCGGCGAGAGCCGGCATTCGCATGTCGAAGGAACGCCCCCATGCAGCGTTCGATTATTCCGATCCGCACTTCTGGGCCGCATTCATCCTGACGGGATGTCCGGATTGAATCGGGCAGTGACTACTCAGCGGCTGGATTTTCGATCGGCACGAATTCCGTGATACACTCGAGTTGTTCCGAAAGTTGAGAACACAACATGGACATCGCCAAGGCATTGGTGTTCGAATCCGCCGCAATCGATATCGGCTTGATGTCGATTTCTGTCAAACGATCTTTCAAGGACGCCTCAGACATGAGCACGACGACATATCGCCGAACTGCCCCGCCGGGCGCCGCGCCCGGCTGCTGAATCGCATATCGCCCGAATGTCGTGCCTGCCTCGACCTGCCGTTCATCGAGCAGCGTCAACTCCCCTTTCGAGTCAACGACAAGCAACGCAACCCACGCCCTGTCACGAACGTCGACGCTCAGTTCAAACTCGGCCGCCTCGACCTCGGCCGGCGCCCCGCGCGTCGCCCCGATCGCCAGCACATTGACGTTCAATCGAATCATCGGCTCACGGGGAAAGTAGAAAAACACGGCCACGACGGCCGCTGTCGCCAGCAAAAGGGCGCCCGAAAACCAGAGCCTCGGCATTCGCGTCGGCCCGGCACCGCCGCTTCCGACAGGTCCCGACGAATTAACGTCCGAAGCAGGGACTCGATCCACCACGTCGCGACATTCGGAACACGTCGCAAGATGCGTCTCGGTCGATTGAACTTCTGAGTCGTCAAGCTTCCCATCGACATAGGCCGCGAGGCGCAAGGCATCGGGGCAGCCCATCGTCGCCCCATCTTCGGCTGTCAATGCTGCAGCGATATCGAGCATTGCCTCCGCCCGCTCGAGCGATGCCCGACACGCGTCGCAGTTCGCCAGGTGATGCCCAATGCCCGCATCCGGCGCAGCAGGATCTCCGACGCCGGCAAGCCGGTCTGCAATGTCCCGATCCGTCAGATGTGAATCCGCCATGATTCAACGCCTATCTGATTCAATGCCCGCTCGCCATCTGCCAGTCCGCATCATGCAAGACCTTTTCCGCGCAGACAGTCGAGCACTTTTCGATTCGCATCGCACAGCGCGCCGCGCACACGGCCCGCAGTGATTCCATGCCTCGCCGCCACATTCGACACACTGAGTGTAGAGAATCGCACGGCTGCAAAGATCTCGCGCTCGCGACCTTGCAGGAGCCTGGCGCAGTCTCGAACCGCGCGAATGAGTTCACTGCGTTCCAGCTTGTTCGCAGGATTCTGGGGAGCCGCGGACTTCGTGGCTTCGGTGTGAGAATAGTATTTTCGCACGGCTTCATGGCGAACCCGTTCTCGTCGCTCAAAGTTCAGGGCGCGGCGAATGCAGATGATCGAGAGCCAACGCGTGAAACTGGCGATCGCTGAATCGTAGGCGCTCAAGCTTCGATGCACATCCTGCCAGACGTCCTGCGCGACATCCCGTACGGCGGCGTCATCATTCGAAGAAAGCACCTTGCGAATCCGAGCCGTCGCGAATTCATCGAAGGCGTCGTGTAGCGCCCGAAACGCTTCGTCGTCACCGTCTGCGGCTTTCGCCAGGATTTCTTCGATATCACGCTTCAATTCACACCGATCCGGATCATCTAGTGACTTGCGATCGGCTCAGCCTATCCGCAACTGCGACTTCGCTCCAGTTTCGAATGGATTCGAGATGAAGTCGCGTCTCATGGCGTTGTTCGTCCTGTCGCCGCGCCGACGATGCGAATCAAGAAACGCCCATGATTCTCGGATCGATCTCCGCTATCAAGAAACGGGCGTGGCGGCCTTCGACCCGCCAGGCCGCACGATCGTAGCACCGACGTGGGTTCGATGCGATCGATTCGAGCAGCTAGGGGAATCTCTGCCGCCACGCCCGACCAATATCCACAGGTTTCATCATCCGCCGGGACCACACGGCGGCTGCTGCTGGCAATTCGTACCCGGACCCAACGGCTGACCGCCGTAGATCTGGCAGCATTCCGGATCCAGATCGCCGCATCCGCCGTCGGGGAAACAGCAGGCCTGCTCCTGCAGGCAGACAGAACCTGGTCCCGCGGGAATGCCGTCCGCCAGGAAGCAGCACTCAAACGGTATCTCAATGCATTGGCCGTTCGACAGGCAGCACTTCTCCGGCGGCGTGCAGAAACTGCCGGGGCCGAGCGGCTGACCTTGCATGAGGAAGCAGCACTCCGGATCCGTTTCGATGCACGTCATGTCCGGCAGACAGCAGCCTTCCGGCGGCAGACAGATGGTTCCCGGCCCAATTGGGATGCCTCCCGACAGGAAGCAGCACTCCGGATCCATGTCCGCGCAGTCTCCCGTCTCGAAGCAGCATTTCTCCGGTGGCAGACAGGCCGAACCGGCGCCCAGTGCCACTCCGCCGACATCCATACAGCACACGGGATCCGTGTCGATGCAACTGCCATCCGGCAGGCAGCATTGCTGCGTGTCGCAGATCGCCCCGAATCCCAGCACCGTGCCGCCAAGGAACGAACAGCACACGGGGTCCGAATCGACGCATTGGCCATCCGGCAGGCAGCACCTGGAAGTCGCCGAACAGATTGAACCGACACCGAGGGCCGTGCCGCCAATCAAGGTGCAGCAGTTGGGCGGCGACATCACGCAGGATCCGTCGGTAAGACAACATGCCTCCGGCTGCTGACAACTCGTGCCGGCTCCCAATGGAGCGCCACTTGCCAGCAGGCAGCAATCCGGATCCGTCTCAATGCACGATCCATCGGGCAGGCAGCAGGCCTGCGGGAACTGACATGTCTGCCCCGCGAACGTCGTTCCACCGGCGAACGAACAACAATCCGGATCCGTCTCGATGCAGGATCCATCCGGGAAACAGCACTTCGAAGGCGGAAGATCGCAAAGCGATCCCGGTCCGCCGGGCGAACCCATGGCAAGCATGCAGCATTCTCGATCGGTCTCGATGCACTGACCATCTGGCAGGCAGCATCGCACTGGCGCGCCGCACAGGGCGCCTGCGATCGGCTCACCGCCGAGTTCCGTACAGCAGGCCGGATCCGTATCGATGCAGCCCCCGTTGGGGAGGCAGCACTTGACGGGCATTCCGCACGTCGTGCCCGGGAACGCCGTCCCCATGGCCTGTGTGCAGCAGACTGGCGCGAGATCCTGGCACGTTCCATCGGGCAGGCAGCACTTGATTGCCGGCGCACAGGCCGTTCCCGCCCCGGCCGGTGTTCCGCCTGCGTTAACGCAACACACAGTATCGAGATCGCGGCACACGCCGTTCGGCAGACAGCAGGCCTGCATATTGCAGGGAACACCGTTGCCCTGAAAGAATCCACCGGCGTTCGTGCAGCAGGCCATCGTCGTGATGATACAAGTGTCATTCGGGAGGCAGCAGGCGCCCATGTTAGCGCAGTTCGTGCCCGGTCCCTGTGGTGTTCCGTTCAGCGGCGCGTTTGAACAGCAGAACGGATCCGCCATGATACACATGCCATTCGGCAAACAGCAGGCTTCCTGTGGCGCACAGAGCCCTGGGCCGTCCGGCGTGCCGCCGACAGCGGAACAACATCGCGGATCGAGATCGCGGCAGCTGCCGTCCGGGAAGCAGCATGCCTCGAGCGCCATGCACTCACTTGCAGCGCCGAGATATGTACCGCCCTGACTTGCACAACAGCCGGGGGCGACGTTTTCCTCACACAGACCGCTGGGAAGACAACATGCGCCTTTTTCGCACATGACGCCGGGAACCGGGGCCCAGTTCGCCGCCGCGCCATGCACATCGACGCACGGCGCAATGTTGAAAGTAATCGTCGTCGGCGTCCCGCACGCCGGCATCGGCACGCTGCAATCCGCGTAGGGCATGACAATCGTGTCGGGAGCCAATGGAATCACGTCCACGCCACCCGTCGTCGTCACTGTGACACTGCCAACGCCGGACACGTGCGAAACATACGTACCGGTCGTCAACGGAATCGGTGTGAGCAGGCCGCCGCTCTGGTTGTAGACGATGCTCTCTGTGTATATCAGCGTTCCGGAAATCGGCCCGTTCGTGTAGGAGTCGGGATGCACGCCGGGAACGACCGACGCGGGAATGACAGTCTGAAAATCGCCGAGCCCCGACTCGCAAACCAGCGTCGTGACGCCGGTGATCTCGTTGAAGGTCTCGACGCACAAAGTAAATATGTTGTTGCAGTTGACGCATGCCGCCGTTCCCGCTGCGCTCAGCGGAATGGACGAGCAGGAAGTTCCCGACGAACCGCCCGCGATCACGCGATCAAGGAATGGCTGTATGTCGAGGCCGTTGACGGCGCCGTCATTGTTCATGTCGCCGCAGAGACTCGGAGAATTGCTCAACAGCGCAGCGACAAAACCCGAGACGTCGCTCGTGTTGATAATCCCATCGCCGTTCATGTCGCCGCGACACGTCGCGCAGTCGGGATCGGCCGGTGGACCGGGAAAGAGTTGTTCGTTGAGCCCCCCCGCCACGACAACGCCGACGGCGCGATCCGTAACCATCACGGACTCCGCGATGCTCGGAATACAAACGGAACCGCCCGCGTGCACGACGGAGCCCGTCATGACATGCGGCGTGATGACGCCGCCCGACAGGACTTCTATCGCCGGCGCATCCGTGAACAGAATGACGGACTCGATGGAGATGCCGCTCGTCAGGACGTGCGATCCCGTCGCGGCCAGGACCCGACCGGTCGTCGAGTAGCATCCGGCGGGAAATGGCCCGAGCTGAAAAGCGTTGGGACCGGTTTCAGTTGTCGAATCCGGCAGAAGAAACGGCAGGTCCGACAATGGACAATCCGCAGTCCCACCGCATTGCGCCAACGCCTGATCCGGCATTGACAGAGAACACAGCGCCATCAGCGCCACGAAACCCGCACAACATCGACTTCTACAACCCACGTTCATAATCGTCGCCTCCGAAAGATCTGATCCAGCCGATGCCTTGGGCGGAATGCGCACAAGAGCCGGCCGCGATCGCCACGAAATTTCCCGAGAACGTACCGATCGCGCGAGAGGCGACGATGGGCGTCCTCATCCAAGTTACCGTGGCGAAACGGCTATTCCCGAAAGAGCATTCACGGCTCGATGCATCGGCGCTCGGCAGAAAACAGAATTTAGAAAACGGCGTGCAGCGACAGCCCGACACTCAGGCCACGCAACGCCGAGAAAACGCTTGATTTGAACAGTTCTTTGTGAAATTCAGTCAATAAACTATTATGACCGAATCCACACTCAGGATGGAATGTCTGAGTACAGGAATCTCCCGCGAATCGGGGCGGCGCTCTGTTTTCTGTCGAATTTCGGCAGAAAATCGATACTCAGCGGGAATCTCGACGAATCGTCAACTTGGGCGACGATAGCGCCTGGGCCATCAACGCGCAGTCACAAGTGTCGTGCGTCGCTCAAACGCGCGCTTTCTAATGCGGGGAGCGCGGGCGTCCGCGAAGTCTGACCGACTCGAATTCGTAAAGCACAACACTAGAGCGCGTGATACAGAAACCCGCGTGCCGACTTTTCGCCCAGATTGCCTTCGGCGACATGCTTGTCCAGCAGCGCGTTCGGTCGATAGCGCTCGTCGTTGCCCGACTGCGAATAGAATTCCGCCATCAGCTTCTGGATGACGTCCAGACCGACAAAGTCTGCCGTGGCCAGAGGTCCCTCGGGATAGTTGAATCCGAGTTCCATCGTGATATTCACGTCGCGCGGAATCGCGATCGAATCGGCCGCCAGCGCCGCCTCGTTCATCACGGCAAGCAGGATGCGGGCGTAAAGCCATGTTGATCGATCGGCCGGTTTGTCCACGCCGGCCGCAAACGCCTTCAGCGCATCGGACGGCTGCCATCCGCTCGTGTCTTTCAGCGTCGCCTGATAGGCCGGCTTCGGATCGCCGTCGCCGTGCGAATAGAATCCGCGACCGCTCTTGCGGCCCAGATGCCCTTCGGCGACGAGCTTCTGCTGAATCTTGCTTGGTATGAATCGCGCCGGCTTGTCGAAGTCCTTGTAGACCACTTCCGTCACGCTCAGGTTGACGTCCATGCCGATGAGATCGAGCAGTTCGAAAGGTCCCATCTTGAATCCGCCGACCTCTCGCATCGCCGTATCGATCGAAGCGACGTCCGCTTCGCCCTGCTCCAGCAGGTTGAGCGCTTCCAGGTAGAACGGCCGATTGACGCGATTGCCGATGAAACCGGGCGAGTCTTTGACTTTCACGGCCGTCTTGTCGAGCTTCGCGCAAACGGCGCGGGCATCAACGAGGGCCTGATCGCTCGTGTCGTAGCCGCTGACGAGCTCAACGAGTTTCATTATTGGTGCGGGATTGAAGAAGTGCATGCCGAGAAATCGGCCCTTCTTCGTGACGCCCTGCGAAAGCGACGTGACGGAAAGGCTCGACGTATTCGTTGCGATCAGCGTTCGATCCGATACGGCCTTCTCCAGCTGGCCGAAGATCTTCGCCTTCAACTCGGCATTCTCCGGCACGGCCTCGACGACGACTTCCGCCGTGGCGAAATCGCTCATCGATTCGGCGATCAGCAGATTGGCGAGCGTTGCATCGCGCTCGTGCGCCGGCAGCTTTCCGCGCTGAACGCGGCTGTCCATCCGCGCCTTGATGCCGTCGTACGCCTTGCGCACGAGCTCCGGATCCGTATCCATCGTCCGCACGACAAATCCAGACGCGGCGGCCGCATGCGCGATCCCCGCCCCCATCGTGCCCGAACCAATTACACCAAACAGTCTCTCACTCACCAGCAAACTCCGGTTGTCTCT
>JAJDEC010000067.1 GCA_029259995.1 Phycisphaerae bacterium | reverse complement strand
TGATCCTTACGAGTTTCCATTTCGCATGCCGGGCCGAGATCGCGGCAGACGATGGCCCCGCCAATTCTGCGGATGCAACCTGTTGTGTCGATACCGCTCATACTTCGAGTGGGGCGTCGGACCCTGATACGGAATACGCGCACGAGACGCCGAAGGGCAAAACCAATGCGGAGGCGATTGACACAGACTTCTCGACGGAATTCTGGCCGCCGGCCGAGCGAAAGGGGCTCAACTTCGACTTTGTCGTCACACGCAACGACGGTGCGGAGTTTCAAATGTCGGAACTCGTCGGCCGGCCGATGGCGATTGCCTTTTTCTATACCCGATGCACAAATCCCAGGAAGTGCCATCGAGTCGCGTCGTCGATTCGGGAATTGAGCAGGCTGCTTCAGCGGAGGCAGCAATCGGAAGACGTTCGGCTCCTGCTTGTCACATACGATCCTGCGTGGGATACGGCACCGATACTCGATGCCTACGCGTCAGGTCTCGGAATGCAGTCGTACAGCAATGTCATGCTGCTTGCCCCGAGAGTGGAGGACACCGTTCAGTTGTTTCGTGATTTTCAGGTGCCGGTCACATTCTATGACGGCGGCGTGACGGTTCACGGCATCCAGTTGCTTCTGGTGGACAGGCAAGGGCGTCTCGCGCGAGTCTATCGAGTCATCATGTGGGACAATTCGGATGTTGCGGACCATCTTCAGCAGCTTGTGAGCGAGGAAGCGGATTGAGACTCTCTGTCAACTGCGATGCCACGACCATGATCCTCGTTCACGAATCTGCCGCGTCCGTTTACCGATTTCCCGAATCGTCTTAACACTTGCGCGCCGTCGTTTGAAGGCCCCGTTGCGTTGGCGACATATCGCGACAGCCAATGGGAGCGCGGATGTCGTGCTGGAGGCATTGCCACCGATGACGTTCGTCTGCCGCCGCCAGAAAACCCACGTGAGTATGCACAAACCTGGCCAGGGACATTTCCCGAGATCATTCCATCATCTTCAGAATTCTGGTGTGGGCAGAGGCCCCGTCGAAACACCGTCGGAGTCCCCATTCACAATTCGGCAGATTGCCTCAGGAGTTCAAGGAGCCACGCTTCGATTGTAAGTCGGCGATCGGAATTCCGACGCGTGAGGGCGCGTCTTCGGATGGGGGCCGCATGAATTGGGCCAGGCGATCAAGCCACGGGGAATGGGCCGACGGGGCGGACCTATGGCGCGTCGGCCGTTCGAGCAAACACATCGCTTGTGACGGCGGCCACGTGACATTGGCCGCAACGGATGCGCTCCGGATGTGAACAACGAATCTCTTCGCGCGCCGCTGGCCCCGTGTGGCATGCGACGCAGTTCTCGCGCATGAATGTGCTGTGCGGAATGACGGGCGGCGCCAATGCGTGCTGCTTCTTTCCATGCCGCAGATCCTGTCGGAGCCCGTCGAATGTGTTTTCGACAAAGACCGTCGTCGCATTCTGATACACGTGACATTGGGTGCAACGGGCGAATTGGCCGATGCCGCCCGGATCCGACACATGCGGCATCGGCGGAGCGAAGCCCATGCTGCCGAATTGAATGCCCGTGCGCGTATGGCAACTCGTGCATTCGGCGCCCATGGCTCCGTGCGGAATCACCGGCGGGGCTCCGTCGTAGGCGCGTCGTTTGGCGCGAGCCGTCGCTGCTGTCTTCGTGACTGTGCCGACGCCCGCGTCGTTCGCCTGCGGAGAGGCGGCCGGATCATTGGCGTTGCATGCCATCGTCGCGAGCAGGCAGGCAATCGCGATCTGAGTAAGTCGAAACGAGCTCAAACTGCGCAATCGGGCCATCACACTCTCTCCACGCGGACGGCGCATTTCTTGTAGTCTGGCTGCTTGCTGATATTGTCCATTGTGTCCAGCGTCAGCTTGTTGACCAGGAGCATCTCATCGAAGAATGGGATGAAGACGCTGCCTCGCGGCGGCTGACCGCGGCCGCCCGCTTCAACACGAATTTTCAGTTCACCGCGACGACTCACGACGCGGACCCAGTCCTTCGACTTCACGCCGAGTTCCGCCGCATCGGCGCGATTCATTTCCACATAAGCGCTCGGAACGGCCTGCGAGAGTTCCTTCACGCGGCGCGTCATGGATCCCGTGTGCCAATGTTCCAGAACGCGGCCCGTGCACAGCCAGTAGGGATACTCGCCATCAGGCTCTTCGGGCGGCTTGTGATAGGGGCGCAGCCAGACGGCGGCCTTTTCGCCGTAGCCCTTGGCCTTGTAGAAGTGGACGGGGCGACCGTCTTTGACGTACGGATCGTGCCCGCCCGTATACCGATACGCCGTTTCCTTTCCGTCGACGACCGGCCAGCGAAGGCCGCGCGTTTTGCGCAGATCATCGTACGCGGCAAGATCCTTGCCGTGCCCGAGCCCGAAGCTGCGATACTCTTCGAACATCGGTTTGTGCCAGTCGTCATCCGACCACGGAAACAAGTGTCCCATCCCCATGCGCTTGGCGACCTGGACGATCTGCCACGCGTCCTCTTTCGCTTCGCCCGGTGGATCAATGAGTTGATCCCATTGCTGCGTTCGCCGCTCAGAGTTGCCGAACGCGCCTTCGCGTTCAATCCATGCGGCTGCGGGCAGGATCAAGTCGGCCATGTCCGTCGTCGGCGTCGGATAAATGTCACTGACGATGACGAAGCGGCCGTCGCCGGGCGTGCGCTTGAAGCGATTCAGGTTGGGCATCGTGACCCAGGGATTCGTCGTCTGAATCCACATCGTCTTGATGTCACCGCGCGTCAGCGCACGGAACATGTCAACGGCGTGATAACCCGGCTTCGCGGGAATCGTGCCGTCGGGCAGTTTCCAGATTTTTTCGGCGATCTGGCGATGCTCCGGATTCGTCACAACCATGTCGGCCGGGAGACGGTTGGACAGGGTTCCGACTTCGCGCACCGTTCCACAGGCCGAAGGCTGGCCCGTCATGCTGAACGGATTGCTGCCCGGCCGACAGATCTTCCCGGTCATCAGATGAATGTCGGTAATCAGGTTGTTCATCCACGTGCCGCGATAATGCTGGTTGACACCCATGCACCACGTGCTGACAACGCCACGCTTGCGATGGCCGAAGATTTCGGCGAGGGCCTCGATCTGTGCGACAGGCACGCCGCTGATCTTGCTGACGCGTTCGGGCGTGTAGTCCTTCAGGAACTCGACGAGCTCATCGAACGATGAATCGCGCGGCTCATCCTTGAACGTGTATCGTTCGGCCTGCTCGCCGAAACAGCCGTAGCCGATTTTTTCCACGTCCTCGATGCCGCGCTTGAAGACGACGTTTTCCTTGATGAACGAATGATCCACGCGATCGTTCTTGATGAGCCAGTGGAGAATACCGTTGGCCAGCGCGAGATCGCTGCCGGGCCGGAATTCGACGTACATGTCGGCGTATTCGCTTGTCGGCGTGCGTCGCGTGGCGAGATCGATCAGGCGCACGCCGGGATTCTTCCGCTTGTTTTCCAGGATGCGGCTGAACAGAACCGGATGCATTTCGGCGATGTTGTGGCCCCAGAAGACGAAGTCGTCCGCGATGTCGTAGTCGTCGTAACAGCCCATCGGCTCGTCGCTCTGGAACTGCGTCATGAATCCCATCACGGCGCTCGCCATGCACAATCGCGCATTCGGATCGAGGTTGTTGCTCTTGAGCCCGCCTTTGACCCACTTCAGCGCCGCGTAACCGTCGAAGATCGTCCATTGGCCGGATCCGTACATCGCGACGGCCTCGGGACCGTGCTCGTCGAGCGTCTCCTGGAATTTCTGCGCGATCAGGGCGATGGCCTCATCCCAGCCAATTCGCTTGAGTGAGCCGTCCGCCTGGCGCAATTGCGGATACAGCAGCCGATCATTGCCGTAGAGCATGCCCGGCAAGTGATATCCCTTGACGCAGAGCAGTCCCTTGTTGACGGGGCTCGCTTCATCGCCGCGAACGGCGACGGCCTTGCCCTTGTGCACGCCGACTTCGACGCCGCAGCCCGTGCCGCAGTATCGACAGGGCGCTTTGCCCCATGTCAGGTCCGTGGGCATCGGAGATTCCGTCTGTGCATTCAGGATCCGCTCGGCCTCGGCCTTGTCGTCGCAGCTGAAGGCGGAAATACCGCAAGCGCTCGCGCCCGTCGTGCCCAGTACCTTCAGGAATGTTCTACGTGGGAACTCGCTCATGCGCGTTCGTCCTTTGTCATGCCGCCGACGGCGGTGGATTTGATCAGATACAGCATCATTCGCGTCGGCGTCTTCGTGCGGATCGCATGCGATGTGCCCGCCGCCATGTGGATCCAAGCGCCGGTGCGGACCTCCGATCGCTGATCGCCCAGTTGAACTTCCGCTTCGCCTTCCAGGAAGTGCATCACGGCGGGCTTTGACGCCGTGTGTTCGCTCAGCTCCTGTCCCGCCGAGAAGGAGAACAGGACGACTTTCAGCGCGTTGTCGTCGTGGATCGTCCGCGTCAGGATTCCGTCGTCAGGAATCGGCTGATGGGTCGCAAGATCCTCGATCGCATGGTGTGTCACGGCGTTCATCGATTCGACTCCCAATCCTGTTGTGCAGTCCGCGGGGCCCTGTTCGGGCGCCGCGCGGCGCTAATCGTCGCCGGCGTAGCGCAGTTTTCGAGGCGCTTCCGACTTGCCGATCCACTCGTGTTCGGGACGGCTGAGGATGTCGTTGACGACTTGCTCACACGCGTCGGCCGCCTCGGTCTGTCCCGATTCGCGGGCGTGTTCGATGATTTCGCGCGCCTGCGGAATCAACTCCTGGTAAAAGCGCTCGGCGACTTCATACATGCCGTGCCAATGCGTGTAGTCGGGCGCCATCATTGAAGCGCCGTGGCGGGCCCGGCGTCCCTCGTGATGCCACAGATAGAACCACGTCCATTCGATTTCTTCGTCGAACTGCATCGGCGTCAGCAACCCATTCGACTTTAGGGCGCCCATGATCTTCTCGCCCGGCTTCGCAAACTTCTCGTTAAACAAAATGACCAGATCGTCGTATTGCTGGTAGAAACCCGCGACGTAATCCGGCGTGTGGCATGTGGCGCACGCCTCTTTCATGCGATCGCGCTTCTGCGATGCTGAATCGACGACCAGTTTGCGGCGCAACTCGGGATCCTTCTCAGTAATGACCTTGCCGTTGATGTCCGTGTCCATCACAAGGCTGACGGGCGGCCGATTGGTCCAGCTGATGCGCTTGCCCGGATCGTGCGTGATCTTTCCGCCGTTGCTGATGTTGCCCGACATGTGACAGGACGCGCAGGTCGGCGCGGCGGAATAGTCCTTGCCGAGGACCCACGTCGCGGAATCCAGATTCATCTTGTCCTTCAAGTCGCGATAGGCGACGCCGTGTTTGGATTCCTCGTAGATCTCCTTCTGCGGATGGTCGGGGCCGAGATGGCACTTGCCGCAGTTTTCCGGCTGACGCGCCCGCCTGGGCGAGAAGTCGTGACGACTGTGGCAGGCCGAACACGAACCCAGCGTGCCGTCGAGATTGAGTCGGCCGATGCCCGTATTGGGCCACGAGTTCGTGTCGTACTTCGGCTTGCCATTCTCATCCCGAAGGATCTTTCCAAATGCGTCGGCATTGGTCGGCTTGCCGTTCGGACCCGGTTTGAGATCGTCGACTGTGATGCTTCCCCCAGTCGTCGAAACGAGCGCGACTTTGCTGCCGTGGCATTGCTTGCAGCCCGACATGGCGCTGGCCATGCCGTTGACCTGCGTGACCGACTCCTTGCCCGGCGTGGGCGAGTGCGGATTGAACGGCATTCGCGCGCCTTCGACGGTTTCCGCCAGAAAGTTGTCGAGCGATGCGAGAATGTTGCCCGCGGCCGCGTGATGGCTCTGGGCGAATTCGCCCGCCTCGTGCGGATGGCAGCGGGCGCAATCGCCGGGCGTGACGACCGTCGCGATCAACTCGCCGTAGTGCTTGAAGGAATCGGGATCCTTTTCATCGGCCGTGTGGCATTCGACGCATCCGACGCCCTTGGCCGCATGCTTGCTGCCTTTCCAATGCTCGACGATGCCGGCGTTGGCCTGGCCATGGCATTCGATGCATTGATGGCTGCTCTCGGGAATCGTGGCCAGCAAGGTCGACATGGGCATGTCCTGCGTGGCCATGTGCCGACGGGATTCCATTTCGGCGACCATGATGAGGGCCACACAGAGCCCGACACCGAGAATGAAAACGACGATCCGCTTGGTATTCAGTGACATGAACGTAAAACCTTCTTAAACCATCGCTTCCCAAACCGTGAAGACGAGGAACATGACGAATGCAACGATTCCGACATACACGCCGACATCCTTCTTCGGCGCGATCTTTTCCAGCAGCGCATCGACCCACGGCCATGCGACGAGCAGCACACCGAGCAGCCCCGTCAGGATGACGGCCGTGTTCAGGCCGAGGATCTTCAACAGCCGGAACTGGAAGAAGAAATACCATTCGGGCTTGATGTGCTCCGGCGTGATCAACGGGTTCGCCTTCTCGCCCAGATGGGCCGGGAAGACGAGACTTAACAACGTGAGCAGAAACAGAAGCAGCGTGCCGATCATGACTTCCGTCACGATGTGATCGGGAAAGAAGCTGAACGGCTTGTCTTCGGCCTTGCCTTCCGTGAATCGGCCGTGCCGCGCCGCGCCGTAGACGACCGTCGTCGCGAGGACGACGCAGGCCACGAGCCACAGCGTCGGTTGTTCCGCGGCTCGATCGACCAGATCGAAAATGAGTTTGCCCAGGGCCAGGATCGCGACGACCAGCCAGATCATCAATCCGTAAAGATGCCCGCGATGCAGCAGCACGGCGGCCGTCGCCAGGATCGTCCCCAGCATGATCCACGCGATTCGGCTGCTTTCGAGCGTCAACTCGTGGGCGATCGCCTTGATCGCGAACGGATTCTGCACGGCCATGTACAGACAGCCCAGCGCGAGGACCGCGACGAGCAGCGCCAGCAGGCGAACGCCCAGCGTCTTCCGCGCCAGCGGTCGCGACTTGTCATCCGTGATCGGGGCCTGAAACGAGAGTTCCGACACGCCGTGAATGCGCAGGATCGCAACATGCAGTCCGATCAGCATGATGATCGCAACCGGCAGCACGCCGACATGCAGAACGAACATCCGCGTCAGCGTGTTGGGGCCGACGGCTTCGCCGCCGCGCATGAATGTCGCCAGGGCCTCGCCGACGACGGGCGCCGTCGCCGTCAATTCCGTCGCGACCGTGATGCCCCAGTAACTCAGCTGCTCGTAGACGAGCGAATAACCCGTAAAGCCCATGACGAGCGTGCAGCCGAGCAGACCGCAGCCCACGACCCAGTTGATCTGGCGCGGGTGACGAAAAGCGCAGGAGAAATAGATGCGGCACATGTGAAGGATGACCGTGATGATCATCAGGTTGGCCGCCCATTTGTGAATGCTGCGAACAAACCAGCCGAAGGGGATCGCCGTCGTGATCGCGTTGACGCTTTCGTAGGCGTGATCCACGGAGGGTTCATAATAGAACGACAGCAGGATGCCGGTCGTCAGCTGAATGAAGAACAGATACGCAGGCGTGCCGCCGAGTGCGAACCACCAGCGCTTGATATGGCCGGGCACGGGTTCGTTCGTGACATCCTGAACGCGTCCCCAATCGACGGGAAGCATCTGCCAGAATCGTCCGCCGGCGGATCGTGTGTGTGTGACGCTCGGCGGAGAATCAGGCGCCATAACGCTTCCTTTCGGGGATCATCACGAAGACCCAGCCGTTGTCTTTCTGCACGCGGACTTCGTACTGCGACAGATTCTTGCCTTCCTTGGCGGGAGGCCCCGAAATGGCAATACCGTTCTTGTCGAATGCCCCATTGTGGCAGGGGCAGAAAAACTCTTTCTTGCCGGCGACCCAATGGACCTTGCAACCCAGGTGCGGGCACTTGGTCGACAGCGCCTTGAACCCCGCCTCGGGCGCGTCGCCGCCGTCACCGACCCGCGCCAGCGTGATTTCTTCGCCGGCCGGCGTCTTCACGTTTCGACTCTGCCCGACGGGCATCTCCGACAGCGTTCCGACGAACAGCTCCTTGCGCTTTCCCTTGTTCTGCAGCGGCACCAGATAGCGAAAGAACTGCCACAACCCGGCGCCATAGCCGACGACGATGCCGAAGATCATGGCGATTGTCGCGGCAAATCCGCGGCGAGTGACAGCCGCCGATCTGGGGCAGTCGTGCGTTTGCGTGTTGTCCATGCCTGGTTGTCTCTCGTCAGGGGTATCCGCCGTTACACCAAAAGCCACCATAAACCGATGGCGATATCGGCCAAACGTCCTGGCCACGCCCGAATCCTAACGAGTCCCCGGATTCTGTCCATTCGCGAACGATCAAACAGCGCCATGCGTTTGGCCGCGGCCGCCGACGCAACGGATTTGATGCACCGATGCGCTTCGTATCCGATCGAGAGACTTGAATGCGAACCGCATAGGTACGAATTGTCGCCGGTTCGATCAATCCGCCGTGCGCCATACAATCTGCGTCCACAGAAGTCCGGCGGTCGAAGGCCCGTCGCGCAATCTGTCGCCGCCGATCCGCCGCGCGCGTGGATCGGATCGCAGGTGCGCGACGCACGGGAACAAGGCATGGCGCAACGACCTTTTCAATTGACAAATCGCGCCGAGGCGGCCGAGGCCATCCGGCAGATGGGCGAAGACGACCTGCACTTCCTCAACCGAATCATCGTCGACCGCCTCAAGCTCATCCAACAGGCCCGCAGCACGGTCATGATGTCACAGTTCCACGTGGGCGATCGCGTGCGGTTTGATGATCCGTCGGGCGAATCAAGAACCGGCGTCGTGATCCGCCTGAACAAGAAGACGGCCGGCATCCTGACGGACGACGGGCATCAGTGGAATGTGCATCCGGGTTTTCTGACGCGCGTGAAGCCGGGTGACATTGAGCGGGGCGGGGATGGGGGAGCGTGAGGCATTCGCACGCGGGTGGGGTGACAGACGGGTGGCGGATGCGTTCAAATTCAAAAAAGTCAAGAAGTCAAAATCTAAAAATGGGATTCGTTGCTGGGCCGGCTTTGCCGTGCGGGTGTGCTGCGGCGGTCAGGGGGCACGCGGCATGCTGATAGCGTTGCGGGCCGGAGCTTTCTCGGTGTCAGTGGGCCTCGCCAGGCGATCGCAATTCGTCGACTGTCCGCCAGTGGCGCGTGTCAATCTCGAATAATCCGTCAATCCACCCTCGAATCAT
>JAJDEC010000660.1 GCA_029259995.1 Phycisphaerae bacterium | reverse complement strand
CCGTCGATCATCTTGATGGGCGCCTCGCCCATCGATCCCAGCTTCTCGTCCGTCACGGGACACGTCGTCAACGTGTACGGATCGCCGACGATCGCAGCCTTGTCGGCGGCCGGCGTCATCTTGGCGTTAGGACCCGCCTTGGCGAGGAAGGCATCCTTCTTCGCGTCGTCCCATGCGAGGAACTTCTTGTCGCACATCCCACAGCAGAACCCGATCGTCTTTCCCTTGTACGACACGAATGTCTTGCCATCGATCGCGTGCTCGCTGATCGGGCAGACCTTGTTGACGGCGGACTTGGAATCACCCTCCGCCGGCGGTGCGAACGCATAGGCGCTCGCCGCGCAGGCGATCAACATGACCGACATGACTTGTACAGTTTTCTTCATAGGAATCCTCCCAATTGTCAGAGTGTTTCGAGCGAGCCGCGCCCGCCCAGTTCTTCAAAATCGTTCTTCAGTGACGACGACATCGCATCCCGTAGCACTAAGCCGCAGCAACGGCAAAATCCTGGTCCGGAATGTTCAGCCTCCACTTAATCTGTTTCAGACCGCAATAACATGCAGGAACCACAAATAATGTGACGAGTTCCACCAGCATTCCGCCGAAAACCGGGATCGCCATCGGTACCATCACATCGCTCCCGCGCCCCGTCGAGATCATTACGGGCACCAGTGCCGCCAGCGTCGTAAACGTCGTCATCAGACAAGGCCGAATCCGTCGCAGCCCGGCGTCGACGACCCGTTCCTCGATTTCTTCATATCTCGTAATTGGCTTGCGGCCGAATGTCTGATCGAGATACGTTCCCAGCACGATCCCGTCGTCCACGGCGATGCCGAATAGCGCAATGAACCCGACCCATACGGCGACTGTCAGATACATCGCATCGCCGCCGAATCCGCGATCCATGATGCCGACGGCGTAAAGCGCGTTCTGTATCGCCGGCCAATAGTCGAGCAGAATAAACCCGCCCGCAAACGCGACGGGAATCGACAGGAACACAACAATCGTCAACGGCACGCGCTTGAACTGCATGTAGATCAGCACGAAGTTGATCAGCAGCACCAGCGGTACCAGAAGCGTCAATCGCTTCTTCGCACGGATATTGCGTTCGTAACTGCCCGCCCACTTTTTCTCGATTCCACCGGGCAACTTCAGTGTGCCGTCGATGATCGCCTGGTCGATGATGGTTTGCCCACGTTCGACCAGCGTCGATTCATCCACGCCGACATTACTCATCGTCACGTAACTGACGAATCGCGCGCCTTCCCGGCGAACGCTCATCGGTCCCACGACCATCCGGATGTCGGCAACAAGTGAAATCGGAATCTGTGCGCCACCTGGCGTCGGAATCAGAATCCGCTCCAGATCCGGCACGCTGTCCCGCAACTCCCTCTGATAACGCAATCGGACCGGATAACGATCGAGCCCTTCGTACGTCGTCGTGAGATTCATGCCGCCGATCGCCAGTTCGATCACGTTCTGCACGTCGCGGATGTTCACGCCGTAACGCGCGATCGCCTCGCGATCGATATGAAACTCCAGATAGGGTTTGCCGTTCACGCGAATCGCATTGATCGCCTCGGCGTCCTCCAGTTCACGCCGCAGCAACGACTCAATCGCGACAGCCGCTTCTTCGCAGCGCTCGATCGAGTCGCCGTAGAGTTTCAGGCCGATCTTTGCGTTGAGCCCCGTCGACAACATCTCCACGCGCGTCCGGATTGGTTGAAGCTGCACGGACGGCAGCACGCCCGGGAAACTGCCCGCCGCCTGAATCGCGGCCCAGATCTCATCCATTGTGCGCCGTCGCATGCGATCCGGGTTTTTCGGATCCTCGATCATTGGCCACATGTCGCGCGGCTTCAGCGCGATGACAGTTTCCATCATGCCGACCGGGGCCGGATCGAGCGCCGAATCCACGCGCCCCAGCTTTCCGACAACCGTCTCCACTTCCGGAATCTGCGCGAACTGAATGTCCTGCTTCCGCATGACGTCCATCACGGTGTTGATCGATCCCGCCGGCAGCACGCTCGGCATGTAAAGAAAATCCCCCTCGTCCAACGGCGGCATGAACTCCTGACCAATGCCGCCCGCGTATTCAGAGAGTTTTCGAATCAGCGGATATTGCGATGGTTGCGTCGTCGCCGCCGACGGCGCCAGCATCGCCGCCGCAGCAGCCTGATTCCGATCGGCGAAGCCTGAAGAGTGAAGCAGGCCCGCCATCGCGATTCCGATGACGATCCCCCCGACGCGCGTCATCCGCTTTGTTCTGCCGAAATCCTGTCGCGCTCGCAGCCCGACAAAAATTCCTGAGTCGATAATCAGCGGCAAGACGATGCCGCCAACAACCAAACCGATCCCCAGATGAAGCCACCAGGCCAATGACCAGTCGGCGAGGCCTGTGATGTCGAGCAGTGAAGCGATGGGGGACAGCACCACGTTCCAACCGAGCCAGATGCTCGCGCCCCAGATCACCAGCGCGACCGGTACCATCAGGAACACCACTTTGTGGTGAAGAATCCATCGCAGCGTCGGTTCATAAAGGCGCTGAATCGTTCGGCTGAGCAGGTTGTTCTCGATCGGCTTAATCTGTTCGCGGATCGTTACCCAACACACGATGAAGCCGATCGCGGCGATAATCATCGCATCGACGGGGCGAGCCAGGCCGACGTACTCCCGAATCGCGTCGCCCAATGAAGCGATGACGCCGCCGATGCCCGTCACGGCGTGCCATGAGATTCCCAAAGCCAGTGCCGCTGCCGCCGAGGCCATCAATGCCGTTCGACGCGAAGGCCGTCGCGAACGAAGCATGAGCGACGCGAGCGGGGGGACGACGACGATCGCCATGATCACGGCGCCGACAAGACAGAACGACTTCGTCCACGCCAGCGGCGTAAACAACTTGGCGGCTTGTCCTTCCAGGAAGAACACGGGCAGGAACGAAACGACTGTGGTACTGACGGCCGTCAGGATCGCCGAACCGACTTCCGTCGCGGCCTCCGTCACGATGGCGCTGCGTTTCTCATGATCGATGCGTTCGTGCGTCGTGCCGTCTTCGCCGACAGTTGTCGTCGTGAACTCCTCTCGCCGATCGCTCAAGTATTGATAGATGTTCTCCGTCATCACGATGCCCATGTCGACCATCGTGCCGATTGCAATTGCAATGCCCGCAAGGCTCATGATGTTCGAGCCGAGCCCCATGGCCTGCATAGAGACGAATGCCAGCAGGATCGCCAACGGCAACGTCACGGCGACGACGAGGCTGCTCCGGAAGTGAAGCAGAAACAGAACGACGACGATCACCGTGATCAGTAGCTCCTGCCACAATGCCGTGACAAGCGTTCCCATTGTTTCATCGATGAGTGCCGATCGATCGTAAAACGCGTTCACGCGAACGCCCGGCGGCATGCCCGATTCGATCGCCGGGAGCTTCGCCTTGATCCGATCGATCACTTCCAGCGGGTTTTCGCCGTATCGCATGATGACGCTGCCGCCGACGGCCTCGGCACCCATCTTGTCGAGCGCGCCCCGGCGAAAGTCCGGTCCCGTCGCGACAGTGCCTAACTGCCGCACATAGATCGGAGTCCCGCCGACCGCCTTGACGACAATGTTTTCAATGTCATTGATCGTCGCCTGCTCACGTTCGCGCCGCGTGCCGACACCGCGCTTGCCGCCGCCCAGGAATCCGACGCCGCGCACCAGCACTTCCATGCCGTTCTGATCAATGACCTTCGCGCCAACATCAACGTTCGACTCGCGAATCGCCATCGCCAGACTGCCCAGCGTGACGCCGTAGGCGCGCATCGAATCTGGATTCACGTCGATCTGATATTGCCGAACGTAACCGCCGACGCCCGCGACTTCGCTGATGCCCTCGACGCCCTCCAACGCGAGCCCGACGTCGAAGTCCTGAATCGCCCGCAGCTGATCGAGCGGGACGGCGCTGAATCGCAGCGCGTTTCCGTCCAGTGGACAATGCTCCGGTGCGGCCGAGTCCAGCTTCGGTTCGAGCGACGCCTCGGATTTCAGTTGCGCCGCGCGCGACGCCTGC
>JAJDEC010000659.1 GCA_029259995.1 Phycisphaerae bacterium | reverse complement strand
GGCGCAGAAGCGGATCATTGAGCCCGCGCCGCCCGAGTATGACGGGCGACCGATCGCGCCAGGCTGGACAATCGCTCGCGAATGGGGGCGGAACGGGAAGTTTCACAACGAGGCAAGGCACGTGCCAGTCGGGGAGACAATCGACGTTCGCGTCGGTCTGTCGCGCAACGATCGACTGCGGACGGACGCCGGCGACATGGACTACATTCTCGTGCAGGAGCGGATTCCGTCGGGATTTCGTTTGTTGCGGGAGTCGATATCGAGCAATCATCTTGCGTACGATCTGCGCGACAACATGCTGACGCTGTACTACGGCGGTATGTCCCATTTGCGGCCGCTGGAATACACACTCGTTGCAACGACGCCGGGCGAATATCGCGTTGCGCCGACACATTTGCAAAGCGTTTATTATCCGGAACGATTTCACGTCAACACCTCGGATCGCGTCGTGACGGTTCTGCCGCGCGGCGCCGAGAATCCCGATGCGTATCGCATGTCGCCGGACGAGCTGTATCACCTGGGGCGATTGTCGTACGACGACATGAAGTTTGATGCCGCTGCGAGATTCCTGGAGCAACTCGGCAATGACGATTGGGTGATTCGCGACGAGCCCTACAGGGAAGTCATTCGAATGCTTCTCGCATGTGCGCTGCATCGATCGGACGACAGCGCCATTGTTGACAACTTCGAGATTCTGAAAGAGCGCTATCCGGAACTCGTCATTCCTTTCGACCAGATCGTGCGTGTCGGCGATGCCTATTCGAATACGGGCCAGCACGAACGCGCCTACCTGGTTTATCGCGCGACGGCCGATGGGTCCTTCTCGCGCGATGCCCGCATCGGCGGCGTCCTGAAGGAGCGGGGACGATTCCTTGAGAGCGTTGACTTCCTGGAGTCTCTGTGGCGTGCTTATCCGGATACACCGCAAGTGGCGAGTGTGTATTACGCACTTTCACAGACGCTGTATTCCAAGGCGAGCCATGCCGGCGAGATTCGGCCTCGAACTGGCGAATCGGCGGCCCCGACGCGCGATTCATTGATCATCGATGCGATCCGGTTCCTGAACCAGTATTTGGCGCTCTATCCGGAAAGTCCGGTCGCGGACGAGGCCTCGTATTCACTGGCGAACGCCTGGCTCGATCTGGACGACGATCGGCGCGTCATCGCGCTGACGGAAGATCTGATTCACGTTTTTCCGAAAAGCAAGTGGCACGATCGATTTCGATACGTGCAGGCGCTCGCGTGGTTTCGGCAGGGGGAATTCGACAAGGCGCTGACGCTTGCACAGCAAGTGGCGCAATCGACATGGAAAGATGAACAGGGCATCGAGCGGCCGAGCCCGAACAAGTGGCTCGCGCTCTATATCGCGGGCCAGATCTATCACGCCCAGCTCAACGCGACGAAGGCCATCGAATACTACGATCAGGTCAAGACCCATTTCTCCGACGCATCGGAAGCCATCCGACTGTTCGAGCAGAAATTCGTCCGCCTTCCGGAAGTCACGATCTTTCATCCATCATCAACGGGGTATTTCGAATCGGAACAATGGGAGAAAGCGCTGCGGGCCGACGGCGCAGATCGGGCGCGCGACGCGGCCCAGAAACACGATGCGCCATTCGCGCGGATCGACTATCGCAATGTGGATGAAGTCGTCCTGCAAGTCTATCGCGTTGACCTGATGAAACTCGCGCTGGCGGAGAAAAATCTGAACAACATCGCCGGCGTCAACCTGGCCGGCGTGCGGCCGCTTGTGGAGAAGACCGTCAAGCTGGATTCGCAGCGCCGCTTTGTCGACCAGTCGATCCATGTCCCGCTCGAACTACCGACGGATGCGGCGGGTTCTGATCGAAAGACGGACGGGGCCTATCTTGTCATCTGTCGGGGGGCCGATCGCGTCGCCAGCGGTCTCGTGCTCGTCACGCCGCTGGCGCTGGAAGTGACAGAAGACGCGGACGCGGGGCGGGCGCGCGTGAGTGTCGTCAACGCCCTGACACGCGGCGGCGAACGAGACGTGCATGTCAAGATCATCGGAAACGCGATGTCGCGATTCCGCACGGGTGAAACGGATTTGCGCGGCGTCTATGTTGCAGATGGATTGTCCGGCAGCGCGACGGCAATCGCGCGGGACGCGTCGGGGCGATTTGCGTTCTATCGAAATCCGGCCGTGACGATGCTGGCGATGGCCCCGAATCAGCGGAAACAGCAGCAGCGCCAAATGGGCAAACAGGTTGACTATTTCTCCAACATTGCGAGCGACAACGACACGATTCAGTCGGGCAATGCACTCTACTTGCAGCAGCTCTTCGATAAGAACGAGTCCGGCGTGCAGGTGCAGAGCGCCCAGTGAGAGACGAAGGCGGACGCAACAACGGTGCCCCCAAATGGCTCATCACGGATTTGCGGGGGCGAATCGTGCCGAAATCCACTCGGCTTCGAAGGCTCGATGGGATGCGTTGTGCTTTGAATCGCGCAGCGCCGCATTCAGAGCCTCGCTGTTCTCAGCGTGGCGTTCGGAGAGAAATGATCCAATCGCACGTCGCCGTGAGGAGACGGCGGCTCGGAACCAAGCATCGCTGATCGCGATTTCCCGCAAATGTGCGATGACCAAAGAAAGGCGACGAGGCTTGCGGCCGAATCAGAACGCCTTGATTCGCAGTTGCCCTTTCTTGGCGATGTCCAGAACTTCCCGCATGTCATCCAGCGCGTTCGTCAGGCGCCGCGCGGAAAGGAGCAGTTCTTCATAAAGTCGATTGTCGCTCAGTAGCGAGCCGATCGTACCCTTCGGGCTGTTCAGTGCGACGACAGTCTGATCGATTCGATTCAGAACAGACGAGAGCCGATCGGAGGTTTCCGTCAGTTGCTGCATGAGCTTGCTGACGTCCATCGCGACGACTTTGCTTTGGGCCGAAAATTCTCGCAGATCCGTCATGGCCACGACGCCTTGCTCCGACATCTCGCGGGCGTTCTGCAGCGTCAACTTCAGATTCTCGACATTCTCGGCGTCGGCGAGAATGGTGTTGAAGTTCTGCAGCGTGACGTCGAAGCGTTCGACGATCGTCGCGAAATTCGCCGTCATTTCGTTCTGATCGACGGAGGACATCGGTCGCGATTCAAGCAGGCCGTCGAGATTCTGCGCCACCGGCCTGAGGGCGGAGGCGAGACTCGCGACTTCTTCCATGACGCGCTCCACCTGGCCCTGCACCTTCGGGGGAAGTACCTGCTCGGGCATTGAAACGACGCGGCCCGAAATCGTCGCGTTGCCGTCGACAGAAAGCATCTCCCCCTTGGGCGAGGGCCCGAGGACAATGCGAATCGGCGGTCGCCCGAACTGAATCAACCCGGGAGCGACTTCGACCGTCGCGTCCTTGGGGATCTGATATTCCTCATCGACTCTGACAATGATGCGAATGCCCTTGGTCAGGTCATCAGGGTCCCAGAATTTGATCGCCTTGGTTTCGCCGACGCGTTTGCCGTTGAGCGTGACGGGTTGGCCGCGCGAAATACCGTCGACGGCGTCTTCGAATCGCACATTGATGTCGTAGGTTCTCTCGAAGAGCGTCTGACCGCCACCGAAGAGCAGCGTCAGGACGAACAGCAGCGTCAACCCGGAAAGGGCGAACACGCCGACAATGGTCTTCTGATGTTTTTCCGCCATGTTCGTGTCTCCGTCGCTTCGCGCGTCGCGCAGGCAATCGACTACTTTGCTGCGACCAGTGCCTTCAAGTCTTCTTCATTCGCCCGGCCATCGACAAATCGCCGGACGCGCGGGTCGTCGCATGTCTTGTACCAGGCGGGGACAGCGTCCGCGATGATCGTGCCCTTGTTGAGCATCAGAATCCGATCGCCCACTTTGAAGGCGCTGACCATGTCGTGCGTAACGACGATGCCCGTCACGTGAAGTTCCTGTTTCAATTTCAGGATCAATTCATTGATCACGTCGGCGCGGACAGGGTCCAGACCCGTCGTCGGTTCGTCGTAAAAGACGACTTCCGGGTCCAGGGCGATGGCGCGGGCCAGGGCGACGCGCTTCTTCTGGCCGCCGGATATCTGCCCCGGCTTTCGCGCCTGCAAGCCGCTCAGGCCGACCATCTTGAGCTTTTCCTCGACGATCGCCTGAATCTTGTCCGGCTTGAATTGACTGTGTTCCTCCAGCGGAAATCCGACGTTTTCGCCGACAGTCATCGAGTCGAACAGGGCCCCCATCTGAAACAGGAAACCCATGCGCCGTCGGATCGGGACCAGCGCCTGCTCGTTCATCGTGTCGATTCGCTGACCGTCGAACCAGATTTCTCCGCTGTCGGGCCGCAGCAATCCGACGATGTGCTTCAGCAGAACGCTCTTGCCCGTACCGGATTCACCGATCACGACTGTCGTTTCGCCGCGCCGCAGAGAGAGGTCGACGCCGTCAAGGACCTGCAACGCGCCGAATCGCTTCGACACGTTGCGCAGCTCGATGATCGGTCGATTGTCAATGTTCTTCGCCACGTGTCGTCCTTACAGCATCGATTGGAATCCAAACAATGCGATCTGAATATCCTGGAGAATCTGGGCAAGGATGAAGTCCAGCGCGAGGATCACGATGAACGACGTCACAAACGCCGTCGTGCAGGCCCGGCCGACGCCTTCGGCGCCGGGCTTGCAGAAGAATCCGGAATAGCAACTCACGAGGCCGAGCGCGGCACCGAAGAAAAAGCTCTTGATGATGCCGCTGTACAAATCAAACGTCGAAACGGCCTGTTTCGTGTAGTCCCAGTAGGGCCCGGGCGCGATGCCCTCAAGGACGACGGAAACAAACCAGCCGCCCAGCGCGCCCGTGAAATCCGCAAAGAGCGTCAACGCCGGCGTCAGGATGAAGCACGCCAGCACGCGCGGTGCGACCAGATATCGAATCGGATTCACGCCCATGCTGCGCAGCGCGTCGATCTGTTCCGTCACGTTCATCGTGCCAAGTTCCGCCGTCAGGGCGCCGCCGATGCGTCCCGCGAGCATGATGCCGGCCAGAACGGGTCCCAGTTCGCGAACGACGGAGAGGTTCACGATCGAGCCCATGCGCTCTTCCATGCCGAGGGCGCGAAACTGTTCGATCGACTGAACGGCGATGACCATGCCGACGAACGCGCCCGTGATCATAATGACGGGCAGCGACTTGTAGCCGACTTCATAGAGCTGCGGAATAAGGAGCCGCCAGTTGCGACGTCGCCAGACGCCGCGCGACATCCAGTAGATCGTCTGCCACGTGAAGATGAAGAAGTCGCCCAGGATGTCGATCGTGCGTCGGAGCATTCGTCTCGCTTCGCTTCCATGCCGGGCGGTCGCGGCGCAATCGTGCCGGCCCGCCCGCCGTCTTCATAGCGTAGTTCGCCGCCGGCTGTTCGGCGTCGGGACCTTCGCTAAAACGGCGTCCGCACGAGATTTATACACGATTTTCCGGCGCAGTGCCGCAGCGAGGTGGGGATCGAGGATTCAAGGGATCGAGGGATCCAGTGTTGTGCGCCACGATGATCCCCCCAAAAGGCGAAACGATCTGCGTATTCAAACAACAAGGGCGCAAGACGCCGGGGGCCACTGCGCTGTGAACAGTGCCGATGTCGAGTTGACCGCCCGGGTGCCACTGCTCTGTGAGCAGTGCCGCGGCGCGTCAAACTCCCGGATTCTCGCAAGCGTCCAACGCGGGTGCCAAGCCGACGGGAATTGTGGATGTGATTCCGTCGGCTGAATGGATCGTGCAATCCCGGAAACGCTCAAGCCCGCATGCATCAACGTCGGCATGCTTTCCGTCGCGTCGTACTACTGCACCGCCGCCCCGACAGCCAGATCCCGCCGCGCCGCGACGATCGTGATGCTGAACCCCGCAATCACATCGACCAGCGACATCAGCCCCAGGATCAGAAACGTCGAATTCCCCGCCTCCTTGGCAACCAGAAACTCAACGACAAAGACCACGAAGACGACCATCGACAGGGCATGGTCCAGAATGCTCGCCGTCCCCGTCCGCGTCGCCTTGAACATCTCGGCGAACAGAACGACCAGACCGGCGGCGATCATCAGTTCCCCGACAGTCATCGTCCACGCCGCCCCGGAGATCAGCGTGGCGTCGAACATTGGCTTGGCCATCGTGGCGTTGGCGTCGCCCGTGAGCATGAGGACGTTGTAGATGAGCAGGAGGATTCCGAAGAGCGGGATAAGAGCGATCGATTTCATGGGTGCGATTCCTTGGTTGGGTTCAGCAGGGGATTCTAACCGAGATTCGGCCGGTGTGGAGCGTGGCAAGAGGTGCCTGGCGCCCAGTGCGGGAACCGACGTGTGCCACTGGGTGCTTGCCACCCAGTGCAGGAAGCGAAGCGTACCACTGGGTGCATACCTGTATCTGTCCCAAAATTCGACCCCAAAAAAAAGGTTCATCACGGAATTCCGGGAATCGTTCGAATCGCCGTAAGGCACGCGATCGCTCGATCGAAGCGCAATACGCTCATACTCGTCCTGCACGCTGAAAGCGTGACCTACGGGAGCCCAGGACAAACGAAGACCGCAACGCGCTCGAAATGCAGTCCTGGGTCTGTGGTTGATACAGGTGTTTAGCCCTGAAAGGGCGTTCTAATTCCCGGACACCCTTGCCTGCCACACAGTGCGGAAAGCGACGAGTGCCACCAAGTGCTTGCCACCCAGAGCAGGAAGCGCAGTGTGCCACTGGGTGCTTGCCACCCAGTGCGGTAAACGGCGTGTGCCACTGGGTGCTTGCCACCCAGTGCAGTGGGCGCAGAGGGACGCTGCAATCCACGACAACGCCGGCCCGCATCGGTGCGTCTCCTCGCAGCGCGCAAGCAATCACCGGAGATTCGCGTTGTCTGACGCTTGGGCACGGGCGTAAAATGACCGTCTCTTCATGGAAGGGGCCCGGATGACGTTGACCAATCGCCGAAAGCTCAAGCGGAAGCGTGGCACTGAGTGCTGGGCACGCTGTGCAGGAACCGACGTGTGCCACTGGGTGCTTGCCACCCAGTGCAGCGGGCGCAGAGGGACGCTGCGACCCATGACAACGCCGGTCCGCATCGCTGTACCTCCGCGCGAGCGCCCCATTCCTTCTGAATCGAAACGTCGGATCGCGGCGCAACGCGCCACGACGATGAATGACTGTGCAACCGGTACGATAGCGAGTTGGATATTGCCGCTGAGATCAGCCGACTACGTCAACGGACAATTCGTCGTCCGCATCAGATCGTGATGATCGCGCCCAATCTTTGGAAAGTATGAGCCACGAGGCGAACGCCATAAGGCGTGTAGCGTCACCTGGGTTGGGCTTGAATTGTGTTTCGCATGAGGGCGGGCAGATCAGGGGGATGGAGAGTTTCTGGTTGCGGCCGAGGCAACGGCGGACAAGGTGGACAGTAGCCTGTCATGCATCCGCGAGCATGAAGTTCCAAGTGTTTCTTGCCGAGTCCGAAACTTCCAAGAGCATAGACATGCTCTATTGCCGTACGGGGATTTGTGACTTGATTTGATCATATAGCAGCCCGTGGTGAAAGTGCTTCGAGGCCAGCGGCGCGACATTTCGCGTCAGATCGAGGGAGCGAAACGGAGGCGAATCCTGAAGATTCGCTGAGTTTCGTGCACGAAGCGCTGGCGTGAAACGGCCGTCGAAGGACCGAATGACTTGTGCCACGGGCTGATAGGGTGCGATAGAGCTTTGCGATGCAGGCAGCCTCATGAGAATCACTCGACTCCCTGATACACGCGTCGGCAGTCATTTCTCCCGTCGAAAGAAAATGCGCCGTTGCGTCCCATTGTTCGATCAGCACGTTTATCCCTTCCAGCAGTTGTCCAACATCGTTGCGTGACAGTCTGATAGAAATATCATCCATGAACGCGACCTCACAATTTGGTTACTACGCGACAAACACATTCTGTCGATGATAATTAAATACTCGCCCCTCGGCGCAAAGCGCTCCGGGGAAGTTAGCGCTACCCCGGCATATCGTTCGAAGAATCTCTGATACTCAGACGCGGGCATGTCACTCCTCAGTTTCGGCGAAAGTAGTAACTTTTCGGCTTCGTCGAATGATATTAAGCCTCGATCAAACGCCGCGTCGTGAAGCGCGTTCAATAAGAGCCCATTACTTGGATCAAGTCGCGTATCCGAATTACTTGCCCACGGCACAATATGGCTCGCTCGAATCAACTCGCCACTTTCGATACCGGTGATACAGCACCGTGATCCGTATGCCGCCATTACAGCGTTTCGGAAGAACTGTTGCCCGCGCCGAAGTTTCGTTGTCGCGGTTACCTCCGTCGACACTTCATCATTCATTTCAAATGCATCTAAGGTGAACCTAAGATAGCCAGCGTCGGCGAGTATTTCCCACTTGCCATAGAATTCACTCCAAATCTCACAATCTAATCTGGAGCAATTTGACATGCCATGCACTCCACGTCTTCGATGCTCTGGATCGAGGCTGGCGAAATTGACGAGCTTAAGTGCGATCGAAGATGGGGTCCTGCCGATTGCTGATGCGAGCCGGATGATGTCGGGATTCCGATAGTGCAGTTTTCCAAACGGCACTTGGCAGTATAGCGAGAGCGCGGCGAGCGCTTCTTCACGAGTCCACCGGCGATTTCCGCGCAAGTCCGTCATAGTCAAGTGCAAACCTTGAGCCGGCGACTAATTGGGTCTACCGCATGTTCATATCCTTACGCTGAGCCAACCTGATTGCAATACCTGCGTATTGCCTATCCGGATTGGATTTGGTCGTGGATCGGTTTGTCTCGCGTCGCATTTGCTCTTGTGGCCAGTTTGAGCGAAGAACGTACGGTGTTGGTAGCCAGTGATGCTGGCTGTTCGGGCTTGAGTATCCGAATGGAATGTACCAGGTTCGGAATGCCGTCCAGATTGACTGCGATGTTAGTTGTGTCGTTCGATGACTTCCAGAATCCAGTGGCGTCGTACTCTAATTACGTCCACCGACTCCGATCTAGTCGTACGTCGCATCGGTCCCGAGATGTCGATCACAGGTAACTTCCCTGAATTCTCGCGGACACGAGTGGCGGATTGCGACCCACGTAATGACCCGGGTCAAGCGCTCGGTCGACATTCGCCGCTCTCCCACCATCCTCCGCCCGCGTCTCTCCACGCCATCACCCACCCAACCCGAAGCGCTGAGCCAGCCCAACCCATGTCATGCTGCGCCCGAACCCCAAGCGCAGCACGAGCCGAAACACCCCGCACCGTTTGCACGAATTTGCGGGACTTTGCAACACTTTGCGAGACTTTGCACGCTGGCGTTTTTCGCCGCAAACGAGCCCACCGTGTTGCAATGAAAAGAGATAACCCGTGAAAACGCCCGATCGCGACATTCGACCCGCCAGTGGCCGCACAAAGCGTCGAAACCTCTCGATCCCGTCCCCGCAGCGCGCGGGCACCGGCAATAATTCAAGAGAATTTCAAGCGAAACCGATTTTGCACAAATTGCGCAGGTTTGCGGGGGGCGAGAAATCGCCGAAATCGCGGCAACGCATGCTAGCGAACAGAGTTAAGCCCTGCAAACGCGATTGCAATCCGAGATCACTTTGCGCTCGAAACAACTGGAC
>JAJDEC010000658.1 GCA_029259995.1 Phycisphaerae bacterium | reverse complement strand
TTCTGGCGAGTCAGATGTATCTGGAATCCTGTTGATCTATTGGTTCCTAGCTCTGCATGCATCAACTTCTAGATTTGCTGAAGAACGGTGTTTGTTGGACTACGTTAGTGCAATTGGAGTCGTGAATGCGGACAAGGACCTATTTGGCTTTGCCAATCCGTACTACTCAACAAGTCAATGTTTGGAGGCGCTTATCTCAGGTGACCGGTCTGTATTTGGAGAAGAGTCGATGCATGGAGCCGCGTATACTGTGTTTCCTATTGTCTTATTGCTTGCCCGTCGGCTAAGACGATGTGCTCTAGCGGGCATATGGGATGTCGTATCGTCAATCAGGCATTGCTGGATGCAAATGGAGTCTCCGGCGGAATTTCTTTCTTTTCGGGCAACTGATGGCAAGTTAACTTCGGAGTCGCTTCCAATGCCAACAAGTTGGGCTTGGCTCTTGGAACAGATTGAGAGGTTTGAGTCAAACAACGCGGGCTCGATTCCGGAAGAGCTGAGTTTGGATCCCCGAATGCCTCTTCTTTTTGCATTGTGTCACCCGAATAGGATGACCCCCGGATTTGTGCTATGGCTAGATAACTTCCTATCGTCACGAGTTTAATCCCTCGATACCCCGATCAAGCCTCCCTACGTCCCCATCCCGCGCGCACGCGTCGTTCGCGTCCGCCCGGCCCGGGCTGAAAGTTTTGCAGATTTTGCGCCGTTTTGCGCCCCCGCAATCCAGCGCAAAACACCGCAAAACCAGAAGACGTAAGGAGTTGCCCCATGAAACCCATAGCGCAAACAACCGAACCAATCCAGTCCACCGCCGACCTCGCCACCGCCAACGAAACCACCAGCATCGTTTACCGCCGCCTCGATCCCACCCTCCGCCGCGAAATCAACATCGCCATCATCGACCCCCGCGCCATCTCCCTCCGGGCCGTCCACCGCAAGTTCCAACTCGATCAATCCGGTATCAACTACCACGCCTTCTACCGCTACGCCCGCCGCATCCGCGCCGAAGCCGTACTCATCGAAATGTCCGCCGCCACACCCTCCCAGGACGGCGACGCCCAACGACTCCTCCCGCGCGTCCTCGCGCAACGACTCCTCGAAGCCCTCGCCTACAAGAACCCTTCGCCCCGGCAAATCCAACGACTCGCCGAGGCCTACCGCGCCAGCGTCGCCGCACTCATCAACCTCCGCCGCGCAGGTCTCCTCCCCACCCAACCCAAAGACAAGAAGGACGGAAAGCCCCACCCGCTCACGCCCGCCGACGCCAACGACGAACTCGCCGCCATCCTTCGCGAATACGGTCAACTCGTCGTCCGCGAAGCGAAACTCAATACGCAAATAGACGCCGCCGCCCGGCGAAACCGGACAGACCCCGCAGCAGAGAAAGGAGAATCAAACGCCAGACGCACGAAGAACCCGGCCCGCGGATCACGCGCACGAAAATCGATCGATCAATCAGATGCCGATACGCGATCCGGGAGCACGCGATAGATGTCCCCGACGCGCTCCAACCGATACCCCTCCAATTCCCGCGGCTTATCCCGGTCTCGCGGTATCAACACCACATTCCGCCCCGCGTCCAGCGTGATGGCGATCATGTCGCGCGTTGTTTCATCGAGCGCCTCCGTGCCGATGACGCGGATTTCGATGGACGGGTTCAGTCGGCCTGTCAGTTGGGCGTATTGCACGCCGAATCGGGACATCGTTTCTTCAAACAAAATGAGATCGTCAGGTCCGCAGATGGCGACGACGGCGTCGTTGAGTTGTTCGGCGTATTGCTTGCCGATTCCCCAGGGCAGGAAGAAGGCCGTGAATCCGTTGCGATACGGTTTGTTACCGACCATGCCGGCGAAGGCGCCGCGGTCTTCCAGAACGCGGGCGGTGGCGATGTATGTCAGCGGCGTGGCAGCGACGCTGAGGGCGATGAGGGCGAGGGCGATGCGTCGGCGGGATTGTGTCAGTCGTTTCAGGAGGGCGTCGAGACCGAGGCCCATGAAGAGGGCGAAGAAGAGATAGAGCACGAAGAAGTAGCTGTATTGATCGACGATGGCGTAGCGGGTGACGAAGAGCGCGTAGAGGGCGAACTGGATGAAGAGGACGCGGACGACGAGTCGATTCGAGTTTCGCCATGCGGCGGCCAGGCCGACGGGCAGCAGCGGCAGGAGCAGGTTGGGGAAGTTGTATGCGCAGAAGCCGGCGGCGAAGGCGAGGCCTTTTGCGGAAAGGCCTGTGTTCATGACGGCATCGGCGAAGTCGCCGACGGCCGCGGAACGGATCGTTGCGACGATGTCGCCATTGGCCTGCCAGTGTTTGAGCATGAGAAACAGCAATGGTTGGAAACCGACGAGCCAGGCGATGGGGAGGTATGCGCCGAAGCGAGCGGTCGATCGCTTCTGGCTGCGTGTCCAACCATGGCGAATCGCGAGCGCGGCGACAACGGCGTACGTCGGTGCGGCGATGATCGCGAGATTGTGGTTGGCGACGGCGATTCCGTTGACGAAGAAGAGGACGGCGAGCGTGGAGAGGCGGCGATGTTTCTGAAAGCGCGCGAGCAGGAGCCATTCCGTTGTGAGGAAGGCGGCGACGAGTGCGTAGCTCTCGGTATGCGTCGCGTGTTCGAAGAACGTGTGTGCAAGGAGGAGGCCGAACGATGCCACAGCGGCGGCAGGGCGGCGGGCTCCGAGCAGCGTGATGAGCGTGAAGAGGTTGGCAATGGCGACGGCGGCCGCGACAACGCTGAGCATCGTGATGGCGAATCCGGGTTCGAGCGGCAGCACGGCGAGGGAGAGGCGGCCGAGATAGAAGTGGACGGGATGCGTCAGGGCGAGACCGAACGGATGGTCGATGTCGAACGACATGATCCGCGTCTGGTGCCAGCCGGAGTCCTGCCACTGGGGGCCCTTGTCGGCCGTGATCGTGTAGATGACGGCGGCGACGAGGAAGGCGATGAGCCAGTGTTTGACAGCGCAACGCAGGGCGTTGGCGCCTTGTGGTTGTGCGTCCGATGCGTCGGGCGGCGCCGTTTGTTGATGCGTTGGGTTGGCCATGAGTGTTCCGGCGACAGATCGCGATGGCGCATGTTACTCGGTCGCGATGGATACGCGACTGGTGGGAGATGTGTTCGGTGAGTCGATGCGGAATTGGCCCCGTAGCGTCCCCCCTCTGTGGGGGACGACGTATTTCGACGGATTGCTGTTTGCCTGGCGGTCAATTCTTCGTCCGCCACGGAGGGCGGACGCTACGGCGACGGATGGCGGACGCGGCTTTCGATCTTCGTCCCCCACGGAGGGGGGACGCTACGGCCGCGGAAGGGCGGACGCGACGTTTGATTGCGACGGCCTCAGAAGCCGGTCGGGGCCTGTGGCGGGGCGATGGAGCCGCCGAGGGTTGGCGTGATGCTGCCGATGTTGGGCGTCGACTGCGGTGCTTCGAATCCGGCGCTGCCGTCGCCGGACGTCGTCGAGGTCACGCCGAGGGCGTTATTGACGAGGGCCTGGACGATGCCGAACGGGTTGAGAAGGCCCGGCGAGCCGCCGAGACCGAATGGGACGCTGAGGAAGATCGTGAGGTTGGGACCGACCCAGTCGACGGGATCGCAGCCGGTACTGAAGAGGGACGCCGTGAGCATCATGGAGACGGCGAGTTTGTTGCGTTTGGTCGACTTTTTCATTTCGAGTCTCGCTTCGCTGGTTGCTGTCAGTTTCGTGGCATTCGGCTCTGGATGGCAAGCACCCGGAGGCACAACGCGCAGGCGATGGTGGGCACGGCCCACCCTACGGGGTTCGCGATCGGCATGCTTGCCTTGGAGCGCAAGCATGGCACCCGGCACTTGGGAGACGAGTTCCAAGTGGCACGCCGTTGATCAAGCACTGGGTGACAAGCACCCAGTGGCACGCGTCACGCGGCGGCGAGTACCTGTCCCCCATCGGATATTCGGGTATCGGGCGGGTTGGGCTGAGTTAGCGATGATTGGATCGTTTGATGGGCAGATTATTGGGGATTTGTGTTAGTCGTTGGGCCGGAAATATACCTTGACGATGTTTGGTCGCGGTCGGTTGATGAGCATGGCGAGCCCCTTCCGGTAGTCCGATAGCGGGACGCAGGCGGTGGGAAGATGCGAGAGGTCGAGTTTGCCGGATCGGAGCCAGTCGAAGACGACGTCGTACGTGTGCTTGCGTTCGCCGTTGATGGTTTCGATCTGACGACCACTGGCGCCGACGACGTTGAGTTCGGTGAACCAGATCGGCGTCGTGTCGGTCATGGCGATGCCGGTGGTACCAACGACGACGGTCGTACCGCGGCTGCGGGTAAGTTTGAGGGCGTCGGAGAGACCTTGCCCTGTGCCGCTGCAGTCGTAGACGAGATCGTAGCCGCCGATGAGGGATTGATTGCCCATGCTGCCTTCGACGCGATGGGCGCCCGTTTCGGCGGCGACGGCGTCGTAGGTGTCGCGGCGATGTTGTTTGCGGGGCGCGATGATGGCGTTGGTGGCGCCCATGGTCCTGGCGAGGTCGGCCTGGAATTGGTTTCGCACGATGGTTGTGATCGGGTTGGGGCAATCGATGGCGCGGATGGCGGCGACGACGCCGAGCGAGACGATGCCGGCGCCCTGGATGAGGATGTGTTCGTCGGTTTCGGGGGGGCGATGTAGGACTGCGTGAGAGGCGGAGGCGATGGGGTCGACGAGGATGGCCTGTTCGTTGGTGACGTCGTCGGGGATCTTGTGGAGTTGGGACGCATGGGCGAGGAATTGGGGGGACCAGCTGCCGAGGGTTGTCCGGTTGAGACCGAGGAGGGCGCGTGGGGGGAGGTTGGGCCAGGGGTCGGTGGCGTTTCGCCGTTCGGCACTGGGTGGCAAGCCACCTGTGGCATCTGGTGTGAATGTCGGGTCGGTGACCCGACCTACCGGGATTGTGCCTTCGCAGATGGATTCCTGGCCGGCGGCGCAGAATCGGCAAGGTGGGTTGATTCCGCGGCCGCGGCAGCCGAGGGCAGGATCGGCGCAGATGCGGTCGCCGATTTTCCAATCTCGGACATTGTCGCCGACTTCGGCGACGACGGCCACGTTTTCATGGCCGAGGACGGCGGGGAAGGCGGCGTATTGTTTGAGGATCGTGTTGGGATGGCCCTTGCTGGTGATCAGGCTGAGATCAGTACCACAGACGCCGCCGTAGATGGTTTTGAGGCGAACCCAATCGGGTCCGGGGAGCGCGGGTTCGGGGATTTCGCGGAGGCGAAGCGACGAGACGCGCGAAACATGGACGTTGGGGCTGAATCGGGCGAGGAGTCTGCAGGCGATCCAGCGCCACGCGGAGATGTGATAACAGACGGCTTGCATGATGCGCGAGTGTATCGCGGGAGCGAAGGAAGTGTGAAGACGGCGAGCCGATTGCCGGAGAGGTGGCTTCTTAGGTTGTCCTGGGTTTGATTTGGCGAAGATCGACGCTGATGTGCGTCATTGCCTCATCTCCGCGCTGGTCAGGAAGTCGTGGAATCCGCAGGTCGTGCGATCTGAGGGCGATCGGGTCAGGTGCGGCGGAGTTTGGGGCGAGCGTCGGCGACGCTGCCAGGGGGGGCTTCCATCGCGACGTTTTCGCTGACGATGGAGTATTTCTTGCGAAGTCGCGAGATGAAGAGCGTCAGTTTGTCGTATTGGACGGGGCTGACCTGCAAATCGCCGTGTTCGCATGTCAGGAGGACATGGATCGTGCTCGGGTCGGAAGGGGCGATCGGTCGGCCGGCGTCCCATGCGCGGCTTTCAAAGATTCGGCCTTCGTCATCGATCCGGAAGTGGAAAAAGCCTCGCGGGGCGTCGGCTGTGGTTGCCCGGATGACGATTCGATTCCAATGGTAGGCGGATCGGCTTTGCAGCGGGATGGCGGCCGGCGAAATCATCGCGAGGCCATAGAGGAAGAAGGTTCCGGCTGTCATCGAAAAGACGAGGACAATCAGAGTCTTGTAGTGCCGATGTTGCTTGTTGGTCCGCTTTTGTGCCATGACTGTCCCACGATCAGTCCGAGAAGGAACTCGATTCTTAGGATTGAAATCGACTGGTTCAAGGGATGTATCGGCACAGAGGCGTCGTTGCGCTTCAGGTTTTCCAGCAGAAGTTGCTTGATGGACCGGGAAGATCCGCGTTCCTGGCGCAAGGTCCTCGTTGACGTCGGCGTTATCAGTATTGGTAACGGGGTTTTGGGACGTCATGGTGTTGGCAGAGCGTTTTCGAGAAAATTATTGGGCATCTCGTGCGAGTCGTGTTGGAGATTTCGAGGTCCAAGGTATGTCTCGCGTGAATGGTGGGCACGGCCCACCCTACTTGATTCGCTCCATGAAGACGGCTCCGAATGTGTAGTCCATTGTGTTGGCGACGATTCGCTTTCGTTCGACGGCGTGGGTGACGAATGCATGGAGTTTGGCCGTAGAGGCAGTGAATCGACCGAAGCCGAAGGCCTGCGGCGTGCTCAGGTAGCGTTTCTTGTTGTCGACGAACTCGGGGCGGCCGCGCCAATAGAGGCCGGTCGGTCGAACAAGCTGTTCAAAGACGTCGGCCGGGTCGCTGAGGCGGCCGAAGGCTTGCGGGTTGTCATAATCGAAGGTGTATCCGGCCATACCGCCGGGTTTGAGGATTCGGCGGACCTGTTCTCCGCAGCGGACGCGGCCGGAGATCGGCAGGTGTTCGAAGACGCAGACGCTGAATGCGTGATCGAAGTGGGCTTCGGGGAAGTCGAGGACGGTCATGTCCATTTCGACGGCCGTGTAGCGCCAGCCCATCTTTCGGACGGTGGCGTTGGCGTGTCGGCAGAGTTCGCCGTTGATATCGATGGCGATGACTTCGTGGCCGCGGGCGGCGAGATAGCAGGAGAAGAGGGATCCGGCCCCTCCCATGTCCAGAATTCGGCTGCCGGGTTTGAGCGGTGTATTGGCGACAAGCCATGCGATTTCCCACAGGAGGAACCAGGGGACGCGGAGTTCGTCGGGATTGCCGGGGAATTCATCGTATTCGGGGCCGCGATTGACGTTTTCCCAGATGCTGGGCCAGGTGTTGGTGTGACCGTACCAGGAGGAGTATTGGGCGCCGGCGCGCTGCATCGTTCGCATGAGCCCGAAGAGCTCGATGAGGACGCGGCGGCACTCGGGCCGGCGGAGATCGTCGCGATCCATCGTTTTGTTGATCGGTCTGCCGTCCATGGCTGGTCGGGATTGTACGGGGTGAATGGGTTTGCGCGAATGGAATTGCGCGGAATTCGGTGGGCGTTGTTGGCGTATCTGAGTCGCGCGGGGCTACGGCGGTGTCGTCGGGTCTTTTCTGCATTTGGTGCTTTGCGCGCCCGACTCCCTGACGGTCGCGGCTCGGAACGGGGCGCGGCGTGGGCGAACGACGGCGATGAGCGTTGGATTTGCTCTTGGGGCGATCGTGCTTAACGTGGGAGAAAACATTGCGGGAGGCAATTGA
>JAJDEC010000657.1 GCA_029259995.1 Phycisphaerae bacterium | reverse complement strand
CGGGCGAGACGCCCGCACTCCCCGCATTCGAAAACGCACGTTTGAGCGAGGCACTACACGGGCGGCCGGCGGTGGGATTGCCTCGAGGTCAGCATCGCGACATTTCGTGTCTGATCGAGAAAGCGAATCTCACTCGAGGATCGAAAACGATGCATCTCGCCCCACTTTTGATCTCCGAACGCCCCCAACGCCCGATACGATCTGCCACGACACTTTCACCCGACTCCGACTGACGACAATCTGCCGCCGGGCCGATATCCTGTGGGATTCGCCGTTTGACGCGCTCGATTCAACGATCGCAGCGACGAGACGCGAATCCGGCAGCACCAACGCGGCCCGCCTAAGCTCTCTTGGCCGCCGCGTCGCGCCGAGGATAGGGATTAGGAATAGGAAACAAACCTCCCCCAAAGGGTAGGAATTGGCAGATACACAACGAAAACTCGGCCTCTGGCTGATCGGCGCCTCAGGCAATGTTGCCGCCACGATCGCCGTCGGTCTCGCCGCCCTCCAACGCCGCAAACATGCGCCCGTGGGCATGCTGACCGAACAGCCCCCACTCGACGCGCTTCCGCTTCGCCCGCTGAAGGACATCCTTCTCGGCGGTCACGAAATCTCCACGCGAACCGTTGCGCAGACCGCCCAGGCCCTCGCAACGGAAAGCCGGATATTCGATCACGAACTGCTGAAGGCCGTCGCGCCCGATCTTCGCACTTTCCAGAAGAATATCCGGACCGGCAGCGCCCTCGGATGCGGCACGACGATCACGCGCCTCGCTTCGCGCAAAATGAACGCTGGGGCTGCCAATGCCCGTGCCTTCATCAACCAGGTGCGCAAGGATCTGCGCAACTTTCAATCCCGAAACAAACTCGAACGCGTCGTCGTCATCAACGTCGCCTCGACGGAACCGAGATCCCCCCGCAGGAAGTCCCATGCCACCTGGGCGGCACTCAGCAAGGCTCTATCTCAGAACACGTCCCCGCTCCCCGCCAGCAGCCTCTATGCCATCGCCGCCATCGAATCGTCAATGCCCTACGTCAATTTCACCCCCTCCCTCGGCGTCGACGTCCCTGCCATCCTCGAACTGGCGGTCGCGAACAACGTCCCCGTCATGGGCGCTGATGGCAAGACTGGCGAGACGCTCCTCAAAACCGTCCTCGCCCCCATGTGCCGCGATCGCGCCCTGCAAATCGACAGCTGGGTCGGCCACAACGTCCTCGGTAACGGCGACGGCGAAGTCCTCGACTCCGCTGCCAACAAATCCGCGAAGCTCGAAACCAAGAACGGTGTCATCGCCTCCATCGCCGGCTACGCCCCGCAAGTGCGAACGTCCATCGAATACGTCAAGTCGCTCAACGACTGGAAAACCGCCTGGGACCACGTTCATTTCCGCGGATTCCTCGACACGCAAATGACGCTGCAATTTGTCTGGCAGGGCTGCGACTCAATCCTCGCCGCGCCACTCGTCCTCGACCTCGCGCGGCTCGCCGACTACCATGCCGCCGGAAATCAAGGCGGCGTCATGAGCCATCTCGCCTGCTTCTTCAAATCGCCGATGGGCACGCGACAGCATGCCTTCGGTCCGCAGATGAAGATGCTCGCCGACTACGCCGCAGAGAACCTGGTCCGGGAGAACGAATCGAATCCGCCGCAGCATCGCAAGGCGAAAGCCCGTCGAAAAAGGCGCATTCCACGATAGCCACGCATGAACCTCCGCCTCGCCTACAGCTGCAACGCCTACATGAAGACGAACCTCGACGACGCGCTTTCGCGCATCGCCGGCATCGGCTACAGCGGCGTCGAGCTCATGGCCGACATCCCCCATCTCTGGCCCGACGACGTCACGCCCGCCATCCTCGACGCCGCCCTGAAGTCCCTCAATCGCCACAACCTCGAAATCTCAAACATCAACGCCTTCATGATGAACAAGATCGGCGACTCGCGCCAGCCCTACTGGCACCCGAGTTGGATCGAATCCGACACCGAATACCGACGCATCCGCATCGAACACACAAAGGCCGCCCTCACGCTCGCCCGGCGACTCAACGCGCCGCACATCACGACCGAACCCGGCGGGCCCGTCGAACCCGGCACAACCTGCGCCGCCGCCATGGAATTGTTCGTCGAGATGCTCAAACCCGTCGTCGAACATGCGGAAAATGAAAACGTCGGCCTCCTCATCGAGCCCGAACCCGAGCTGCTCATCGAGCGCTTCGATCAATACCTCGAACTCCGCGATCGCATCGACTCCCCCTTCATGAATCTCAACTTCGACGTCGGCCACGCCTACTGCGTCAACGAGGAACCGCACAGCTGGATTCCGAAAATGTCCGCACACACGCGCCACTACCACGTCGAAGACATCGCCGCGACGCGCAAACATCATCATCTCGTTCCGGGCACGGGAGCGATCGACTTCAACGCCACGCTCGCCGCCATCCGAGACACGGATTACGATGGCTGGATCACCGTGGAACTCTATCCCTTCGTCGACGATCCCGATCGCGCGGGCCGCGAAGCGAAGCAACACCTCGAATCGATCGCGGCCGCATTATGAATCGCACCAAGGCCTGGCTCGAACTCGTCCGTCTGCCGAACATTTTCACGGCAATCACCGACGTCCTCGCCGGCTACTGGTTCGTCTCCGGCCCCATGCTCGTCTCCTGGCGTCTCGTCGCCCTCTGCCTGGCGTCCGCCAGCCTCTATGCCTTCGGAATCGTTCTCAACGACATCGCCGACATCGAGATCGATCGCGTCGAACGCCCCAATCGACCACTGCCGTCCGGCCGTATCTCAGTCGCCGCCGCAAGACGATTCGCCAGCTGGCTCGCCATCATCGGTATCGCCCTCGCCGTTGCCGCCGGCTTCGACACAACCCAGGAATCGCCCGGCTTCATCGTCGAAGGAATCGACTGGCGCCCCGCCGTCATCGCCGTCGCTTTGGCCGCCGCAATTGCCGCTTATGACTTGCTCGCCAAAGGAACGCGTCTCGGCCCCGTCAACATGGGCGCCTGCCGCGGACTCAATCTCATCCTCGGTATGTGCGCCGGCTGGTGGTTCACGCCCGACATCGGTCTCCTCGCCGTCGGCGCAATGACGCTCTACGTTGCATCACTCACCTATTTCGGCGTCGACGAAGCCGGAAAATCCAAACGCTTCCATCTCGCCACCGGCGGCGGCGGCGCGTTGATCGCTATCCTCGTGCTCGGCATTCTCATCGCGGAAAAGACGCTGACCGCCGAAACTCACTCGATGGACTATTTCCTGCTCGCCCTCTGGTTCGCGCTATTGATCCATCCCGGCCGCATGGCCCTGCGCGCCATCCGCGGCCCCGAACCCGCCAACGTCCAGCGCGCCATGAAGACGTTCATCCTCTGCATCATCGTCATCGACGCAGTCATCGCCGCCGCCAGCCAGGGCTGGCTTGCCGCCGCCGTCATCCTGGCATTCCTCATCCCGACGTCATTCGTCGGCCGCTGGATCTACTCGACCTGATTGAGCCCTTCGCTATACTGGACCTCGATCCTCCTGCGGCATCGTTGCACTGCAAGGCCGCTGGACTTTTCATAGCCGCGACGTACTCAGAGCCGCTGACCGTTCCGAGCTGATGACGGCTCAAAGCTGCTGACGGTTCAGAGCCGCGACCGTCAGGGAGTCGGTCGAGTTGCATGCGCAATCGAAAATGTCCATACGATGAGAGTTGACGCCATAAACCAAAGCTCCAACGGAGCGTTACAAGACAGCCCAGGGCAAGTTGAAGCCCGCGCAGCGGGCGAGACGCAGCCCTGGGTTCCGTAGCGTGTCGTTTAGGCAAAGCCCTGAAAGGGCGTTACAGTGCCCGCGCGAATTAACGAGTGCCACGCCGACGTTCAACTTCACCTTGAGAGTCCGCGACGACGTAAGGCGTGAAGACGCAACTCGAACAATACTCCACATGACGGAGCCGACTAAACCCCATGCCCATCCAACTCGGCTACAACACCAACGGCTTCGCCCATCATCGCCTCGAAGACGCGATCACGATCCTCGCCGAGTTGGGCTACACCGGCGTCGCCATCACACTCGACCACATCGCCCTCAACCCCTTCGACCCGCAGACGCCCCGGCACGCCGCACAAATCCGCGACCTTCTTCAACAACACAACATGTCCTGCGTCGTCGAAACCGGCGCCCGTTTCCTCCTCGACCCGCGTCGCAAACACTGGCCCACGCTCATCTCGAACAATGCCGATGACCGCAATCGCCGAATTGACTTCGTCAAACGCGCCATCGACATTGCCGACATTCTCAACGCCCCGATCGTCAGCCTCTGGTCCGGCGCCAAGGAGACCGACACCTCCGACGACGACGCCATGAGGCGACTCATCGACGGCTGCCGAACCGTCCTCGTTCACGCCGCCTCCCGAAACATCCGCCTCGCCTTCGAACCCGAACCCGGTATGTTCATCGACACGATGGACCGATTCCGAAAACTCCACGAATCCCTCCACCACGCCGCGTTCGGTCTCACCCTCGACCTCGGTCACGTTCACTGCCAAAACGACGGCACCCCGGAAGATCGCATCCGCGAATTCGTCGACGTCCTGTGGAATATCCACCTCGAAGACATGCGCCGCGACGTCCACGACCATCTTCCCATCGGCGAAGGCGACATGAACTT
>JAJDEC010000656.1 GCA_029259995.1 Phycisphaerae bacterium | reverse complement strand
TCGGCGTCATCGGTATCTGGCTCGTCCGCCGATGGGTGCTCGTCCCCGTGCATGATCTGAAGCACGCAGCCGACGAAATGGGGCGCGGCCGCCGCGATCATCCGGCCAAAGTCAGCTCGTCGGACGAACTCGGCCAGCTCGCACTCGCCTTCAACAAGATGGCCGCGGATTTGTCCGTCATGGAAAAGCGACTCGTGCAGCGCGAGCGCCTCGCCGCCATGGGAGAACTCGTCTCCTACATCACGCACAACATTCGCAATCCCCTCGCCGGCATTCAGAGCTCCGCGGAGATCACCTGCCAACACGCCCCGGCCGATTCGCAGATTGTCGAACAACAACGCAACATCATCCGCGCCATCGAGCGATTCCTTCGCTGGCTGCGGCAGATCGAACACGCGTGCGGCGGACCGCTGGACATCGCAACGGAACCGACCAACATCCACGAGCTCATCGACGCCGTCGTGTCGATATACCGCCCCATGGCTGAACAGGACAGCATCCGCCTCATCGCCGAGCGCAACGGCGATCCACAATTCGTCCCGTTGGACGCCCGCCAATTCGAACAGGCACTGACCGCCGTCGTCGGAAACGCGATCGAGGCCGTCGGCAAGTCGGGAACCGTGACGATTTCGATGTCAGTCAGTCCCGCCGACGAACGATGGGCGCTGTCAGTCATCGATACCGGCCCCGGCGTGTCGCCCGATGTGCGTACGCATGTCTTCGAACCCACATTCAGCACCAAGCGCCACGGACACGGACTCGGCCTCGCGCTCGCCCGCAAGATCGCCGAACTGCACGGCGGAGAACTGGAATGTTCCGACAATCCGGCCGGCGGCGCCGTGTTTCGGTTTATCATGCCCACAGAGCCACAAGAGGTGCCCCCGAAATGACGCGGATCCTGATCGTCGATGATGAACGAACACTGCTGGCGAATATCGCCCTGCAACTCGGCCGCGCCGGCTATGAGTGCAAGGCCGTCGAAAACGGCGCTGCCGCCCTCGATGCCCTCGAAGACTCCGAGCCCGCCCTCGCGCTCGTCGACATTCGCCTGCCCGACATGAGCGGTCTCGAGCTCATCGCCCAACTGCGCCAGGCCGGCCGCGATTTCCCCATCATCGTGATGACGGCCTACGGCTCCGTCGAGAACGCCGTCGAAGCCATGAAAGTCGGCGCCAGCGACTACCTGCAGAAACCTGTCGCCATCGCCGAGCTGGAAGTCGTCATCGATCGCGTCCTGCAACACAATCGAATGCGCGATCGACTCGATGTCTTCGAACGCGAACGCAAGCGACAAGGCGCGGAGCGCCGCATCGTCTCCGCCCACGAATGCATGGCGCAGGCGCTCGAACTGGCCCGAAAGATCGCCATGCAGCCGCCCGATGACAGCGGTAACCTCCCGACCGTCCTTGTTACCGGCGAAACAGGAACCGGCAAGGATCTGCTCGCCCATCACATCCACGATCTTGGACCACACAAGGAAGAGCCCTTCGTTCAGATCAACTGCACGGCCCTGCCGGGCCCGCTCGCCGAGGCGGAATTGTTCGGCTACGAGAAAGGCGCGTTTACGGACGCGAAGACGAGCAAGAAAGGATTGTTCGAAGTCGCCGGCGAAGGTACGGTCTTTCTCGACGAAATCGGCGACATGCCGATCGAACTGCAGGCGAAGCTGCTGCTCGTTCTGGAAAAACGGGAGTTTCGTCGACTCGGCGGCACGCGCGAACGGCAGGTGCGGGCCCGAACCGTCGCGGCGACAAACTGCAATTTGACGCGCCTCGTCGGAGAAGGCCGATTTCGAAAAGACCTGCTGTTTCGATTTCAGGCGCTGTCGATCGAGCTGCCGCCGCTGCGCGAGCGCGGGGATGACCTGTTCCTGCTCACGAATCACTTTCTGGATCAGCGGGCCCGTCGGCTGCATCGCACAACACCGAAACTGTCGCGCTCCGCGCGCGACGCGATGCGGCGCTATTCGTGGCCCGGCAACGTCCGCGAGCTCGACAACGTGTTGCAGCGCGCCATGCTGATCACGGATCGGGACACAATCGAGCCGGCCGACCTGAATCTCTCACAAAGCGATCTCGGCGCCGGGCCTGTCAGCCTGGAGGCGTTTCGCTTTCCGTTCGGCATGGAAGACTGCACGATGACGCGCGTCGAAGAGATGCTTATCCGCCAGGCGCTGGATCACTGCCACGGAAATGTCTCCGAAGCGGCCCGCATCCTCGGCATGCGCCGAGGAACACTGCGACATCGGCTGGAGAAGTTGTCGCTGACGCCGAAGCAGTCGTAACGCCGTCTCGCGTGCGAACCCTCCCGTAGGGTGGGCCGTGCCCACCGACGCTCGTACGACGCACGTTCCGAACCACGACCGTCAGGGAGTGGGCCAGCGATGCGAGTATTGTCGCGAGCCGCACGCGCCTGGCAGTATTCGCAGGAAGTGCGAAATCTCCTTGAAAAGGAGATTTTGCTTGAACGAATCACCCACGATTCGCGCTGAAGCCGGTGGCGCAATTGGGGCCGCAGCGATCGATCGACACAGAAAACATACGAAAACGATGGCTGAACAACGTGACGAAAGCGAGATCCAGATGACCGGCACAGCGATGATTCGTTCCCTTGGCGTGTGTTTGATCGCAACGATCTGCTGGGCATCGAGTGGGTGCGCGGGAGCGTACATGACGCCGGACGGAGGCGCCGACTTTGCCATTTTCGCCGACCGGGACATCCAGG
>JAJDEC010000655.1 GCA_029259995.1 Phycisphaerae bacterium | reverse complement strand
ATTCTGGGTTCGGAGGCTGCCGCCGGTGATGGTCATCGGCGTTATCGTGGACATGCTGCGAAGATTGACGAGGCCGCCGTCGGAGAGGATCTCCGCGTCGGCGTCCTGAAGGATTTCAAATGTTCCGACGATGTCCATGCGGCATCCGGCGTCCGCAATGAGCTGACCGTTGTTGGTCTTCGGATTGGTGTCGAGCGTGAGCCAGAAGGCCGGATCATCCGCGCGGACGACGCCGTCATTGATCAGCGTCGCGTTGAGATTGCCGGCACCGCGTATCGTATGATCCGGTCCCTGTGTGAGAATGACGCCGGGATCAGCGGACAACCTGGAGTTTCGCCCCATGATGATCTCGCCGGTTCCGTCGAAGAGCGTGGGCGCCTTGAGATGCAGATGCGTCGGCGACAGGCCGACATAGGCATTGTCGTTGATGTGAATCGTGCCGTTGTTCGTGACGAACGGACCGTAGAGTTCGAGGCTGGAGGGTCCGTGGATGAGAATTCCCTCGGGCGACGCGGCTTCGTTCGTGATCGGTCCCGAGATGGAGTTGATCGCGCCGGGGCTGATGTAGGTTCCGTGGTTGATGAAGACGCCGACGAGGAATGAACTCGCGTCACCGAGGATGGTGCCGTAATTTGTGACGCCGTTCCATTCCGTCGTCGTCAGTGTGCGGCTGCCCCATAAATCGAGCGTCGCTTCCGGGTTGGTGATCAACAGGTGCTGGATCGTCGGCGAGATGTTGAGTTCGACGACTCGCGGCACATCGCCGCCGATGGTTGCGGTTTCGTTCAATGCGTCGGGGACATCGATCGGGTTCCAGTTCGTCGCGATGCTCCAGTGCTTGGGCGCGACGCCGTCCCAGTTCCACTGGATGGACTGGGCGCGGGCATGGGTTGCCAGGCAAGTCAGGATGAGCAGGGCGATCGCCAGGGGCGGGCGTGTCGTTCGTCGACGGGCCTTTCGGGATTGGATGTCTGATTGTTCTCGTGAGTTTCGATCCATGGCGTCATCCTTTCGATGTCGGCGTACGAGTCGCATCAGTTCGTGGTTGGCGTACCGATTCAGACGGGACGGCCGGCTGATATGGAGAGGCGCAGGAAGTGGGCAAACGGGAGGGCGGAATTTCCGAGAATTCGGCGATCATCAGAATCAGGCGGCCGATGTTCGCGAGGGCGGCGTCTTAAGTAAGGGTTTCGATTGAATTTATGATTTGTGGCGCGCGAAGCGTCGCTGGAATCGGATATGATGAATTCACTGCCGTGAGGGCCGCGATCGCGGTCGCGCACGTCTACCCGTTGTAGCGAGCCTGCAACGGCACGCATTTGGGCAAGGCGGAATCATGTCGACAATCGAGGCGACAACACGTTGGTTGCGCGATCTCCAGGAAGGCGACGCCGTCGCGGCCGATCGGTTGATACCCCTGATTTATGACGACCTTCGGCGCCTGGCAGCGCGTTATCTGCGACGGGAGCGAAGCGATCACACGTTGCAGCCGACGGCGCTGGTGAACGAGGCGTATCTGCGGCTTGTCAATGCGGACGACGTCAGTTGGCGCGGTCGCGCGCAATTCTTCGCGCTGGCGGCCCGGCAAATACGAATGATCCTGGTCGATCACGCGCGGAAGCGAAATGCGGCAAAGCGCGGCAGCGATAACGTGCGGCTCACGCTGCATGCGGATGTCGCACCGCTGTCGGATCCAAGTCTGGACATTCTCGCGCTCGATGAAGCGCTGGCGGCGCTGGCGGAACGATCGGCGCGGCAGGCGAACGTCGTGGAGCTGCGGTTCTTCGGCGGTCTGAGTGTCAACGAGGCGGCGGAACTGCTCGGCGTCTCGACGTCGACCATCAAGGACGACTGGGCAGTCGCGCGGGCATGGTTGCGACGAAGGCTGGGCGGAAAGGACGCGACATGAGCCCATTGGATCATGAGCGTGTGTCCGGATTGTTCCTGGCAGCGCGGGCGCTGCGCGACGCGGAGCGTGCGGCGTTCCTGGATCGGCGATGCGAGGGTGATGAAGCGCTGCGACGGGAAGTCGAGGAGCTCCTTTCGCATGATGAGACTGATGACGAGTTTCTTGAAAAGTCGGCGATCGATCCGTCGGCGTTCAGTTCACGCATAGTCCCCGACCAGATCGGCGACTACAGAATCATTCGGATGCTCGGCGAAGGCGGCATGGGCGTCGTCTATCTTGCGGAGCAGTCGCGGCCTCGACGGCGCGTGGCGCTCAAGGTGATGCTGTCCGCATGGGCGTCGCCGGGAATGTTGAAACGTTTCGAGCACGAGGCGCAGGTGCTGGCGCGGCTTCAGCATCCGGGGATCGCGCAGATCTTCGAGGCGGCCGTCGCCGATGCGCCGGGTGGCCCGCAGCCCTATTTCGCGATGGAGTATGTGGAGGGGACTTCGATCACGGCTTATGCGCAAGCGCGATCGTTGTCCGTTCGCGATCGATTGGCGCTGATGATGCGCGTTTGCGACGCCGTGCAGCATGCGCATCAGAATGGTGTGATTCATCGCGATCTGAAGCCGGCGAATATTCTCGTCAGCGACGCCGAGTCGTCGCGAACTGCGGATGGCCGAAACGGCCGTGATCGGCCGGCGTCGTCCATGATTGCGTCGAGCCTGTGCGCCGCGCCGAAGGTGCTGGATTTCGGCATCGCGCGGGTCACGGATCCCGACGGCGCGCAGACGATGCAGTTGACGCAGGCCAACGAGCTTGTCGGTACGTTGCCGTACATGAGTCCGGAGCAGTTCGGCGGCGATCCGAGTGAAGTCGATACGCGATCCGACATTTACTCGCTGGGACTAATTCTTTACGAGTTGTTTGCGGAGCGACCTGCGCACGATCTTGCGCGATGCGGCCTGTCGGATGCGGCGCGCGAGGTGCGAGAAACGGAGCCCGCGTCGCTGGGTTCAATCAATCGCGCGTATCGCGGCGATATCGAGAACATTGCGGCGAAGGCGATGGACAAGGAGCGGCAGCGGCGCTATCAGTCGGCCGGCGAGATGGCGGCGGATATTCAGCGCTTTCTCGATAATCAGCCCATTATTGCGCGATCGGCGAGCCGGCTCTACCAGTTACGGAAGTTCGTCCGTCGAAATCGCGGCATCGTCGCGGCGCTCGGCGTGGCAATGCTGGCCCTGTCGGCTGGGCTGGTGACGACGACGTGGCAGGCGGTCCGGGCCCAGCGTGCGGCGGCACGGGCGGAGAGCGTCAATCGATTCATGCGCCAGATGTTCGCAGCGATCGATCCCCATGTGCACGGCCAGGAAGTGCGCGTTTTGGATATCGTGAAGCGTGCGGAATCGGAGATCGAGCCGACGTTCGGAACAGAGCCGCTTCTGGAGGCGGAAGTCCGCGACGAAGTGGCGGCGATCTATGTGCGGCTCGGGGCGCTGGCGGATGCGGAAACGCATTATGTGCGGGCGCTGGAGATCCGACGGAGCGAATTGGGCGTTGCGCATCCCGACGTCCTGGCGTCGCTGAGCCATTTGGGAATGCTCCACGCCAAGCAGGTGCGATACGACGAAGCGGAGCCGATGCTTCGCGATGCGTATCAGGGCCAGCGGACCGTCCTCGGTCCGGATCATGCAGACACGCTGGCGACGATGACTGACCTGGCGACGACGCTGCATGCGATGGGCCAGATGAAGGAGGCCGAGGCGCTCTGTCGCGCGGTCCTCGATGTGCATTCGCGTCGGCACGGGGACGAACATCTGGACACGCTGACGACGACGGCGAATCTGGCCAGCGTGCTTCAATCCTCGGGCGCGTCAGCGGAGGCAGAGAAACTGCATCATCGCGCGGCGGACGGGCTGGCCAGACTACTGGGACCGAATCATCCGACGACGCTGCTGAGCGTTGCCAATCTCGCGCGATTGCTGAAGGAGCAGAAACGATACGTCGAGGCGGAACCCCTGCAACGGCGCGTTGTCGATGGCTTGCGGGAGCGGCTGGGGCCGCAGCATCCGGATGCGCTGATCGCGAGCTCGAATCTGGCCGTGATGCTCTGGCGGCAGGACAAGCTGGATGAAGCGGCGACGCTGTTTCGGGCGGTACGAAGTGATTTCGCGGCGGTTTACGGCGACGAACATCGGCACGTCGTGACAGTCACGATTCAACTCGCGCTGGCGCTAGAGAAGCAGTCGGAGTTAGTCGAGGCGGCGAAGCTACTGGAAGCAGCGGTGAAAGGGACGATGAAGTCATATGGCGCCGAGCATCCGAGGACGAAGCAGGTGATTGGACATCTGGAACGCGTTCGAAAGAGAATGCGTGACGACGCGGCGTGATTCGGAAGTGGGGCGTCGATGCCCCGTCTTGCGGTCATGCAGCGCGAGTCGCATCTACTGACAGAGGATCGCTTGCACCAGCGTTGCAGCGTCGTTCGCATCGATCGCGTCATTCCCATCGATATCCGCCGCCGCGCAGATGCCGGCGGAATCGCCGCTCGTGACACACTCGACAAATGTGGCGATGTCCTCGCCGTTTCGTGATCCATCACCGTTCACGTCAACGCTACAGCCGCAATCGCACAGCTCCACGAGGGCGAGCCAGTCGCCGGGGGAATTCGCAGGCGGCAGACCGATGGCCGTCTGGCCTGGACCCGAGATTCGAATGGCCTCGCCGCGCAGGAGCGGACCGCCCGTTCGCGGATTGAACCAACGAACGGAAAACTCTCCGGGATGGGCTTCAAGATTGAGATTCGTTTGCTGACCGTCAGGCAGGTAGATCGCGTAGATCTCACCGTCGGCAGCGAAGCACATGGCGCCGCCGGCGCTGACGAGTTCGTTGGCGTGGCGCATACGCCAGAAGGGCAGATGCGCGTGGAAGAAGTCGAGGGCGATTTGCGTCAGGTCCCACATGTGATCGCGCGAGCGCCAGTCTTCGCAATTCAAATCGTTGTGCGGAAAGTCGTAGCCGAAGTAGTACTCGACGCCCGCGCCGCCGCCCATGAGTGTGCCCCAGAGGACTTCCTTGCGGACGCTGTCGTGCCAGTAGTCGTCGGCATCGGGCACGACGCCTGCCGAGGCAGGGGCCTGTTCGTCGTAACAGACGACCCAGGGGCGTCCGGCATTCGCCGAGCGATCGATCCAGTCCGACACAACGAAGTTGTTGGCGATCTGAAGCGATGCCCCATCAAGGCTCACGTTGCCAAGCAGAGGTCCATAAACGGCATTCTGCGCTCCCGGAAATGTGTGCACGACGACGGGATGACCGTAGGGATCGTGAGCGGCGAAGTAGTCGGCGAATGCGGCCCGTTGCGCGTCGGTATTCGAGTTTTCCTCGCCGAGATTCCAGACGACAGCGAGATGATGTCCGAAGCGTGCGATGAGTTCGCGATAGTAGATGCGCCGTTCGATACCGAGTTCGCCGGCATCGAGGAGTTGATCATTCTCCGTTTCCTGCGTGACGACGTGGAGGGCCAGGCCGATCGCATCCATGTGGGCGAAGACGATTTCCCACTGGTCGAGCTTACTGCAGTCAAAGCGCGTTCGCTGCGTCGGGCTGATCCACGGCCAGACGTCGTTGCCGTCCCCGTTGACGTTCATTGTCAGAAAGTAGACGGAGTTCATGCCCTTGCCGGCGAGATAGTTCAACGCGCCGATGATGCCGCGGCCCTTGTCGGCGTGCCATTGCGGATCGTCAGTTGCCCAGTCTGCGACATGAGGGGCGTAGGCGTGGGTGGCGATTGAGTCGTCGAAGTCGGCGTAGGCAAGAAAGTTCTCCGGGCTGTCGGCGCCGCCCTTGAGGAAGTATTCGCCCGATTCGGCGAATCGCAGGTAATGCGCGTTGACGTATCCGAGCATTCCTTTTCCGCGATGATCGCGGCCCGTCTTGTCCGACGGCGCAATCGAAAACGAGCCCGTAGCGCCGTCGAACGCAATGGGCGCGCCCGCCGCGGGATTCTCGTCGGCAGCGATGTTCGGGCCCTGGCGGAATGACGCTTCGAATGACCAGAGGCCCGTAGCCGGTGGCGAGAAATGCGCGCGCCACTTGCTTCCGGCCGTCGCGCCGGATTCCGCGGCGTTTCCGTCGGCGGCGAAATAGCCGGGTACGACGAGCGTTGCACTGCCGTTCGTAAATGTGACATTCAGCCGATGGTCCGCGAACGGGTTCGGCGAATCGGTTTCACTGACGAAAGGTCCGTCCAACGTGAGTGTGACGGCGTGCCATTTCTTCAGTTCGCCGCTGACTTCCCAGGAGTAGGCGGGGGTACCGATGCGAATCGCGACGCGATCGTCTGCCGTGACGCCGAGGGCATCGATGGCGCGAATGCGAAACGCGTACTCGCCGTCAGTCAGACCGCCGACGTTGGCGGGGACGTGTTGCGTGCCTGTGAAGAGGACGGGCGGTCCGGCCAGCTGCGTCCATGTCAGCGAGACGATGTCGGCGTCGGGCGGCTCAATCGCCGCGGCGAGCGTGATGAAGGGCGGCGGAGTTGCAAACACGAGATCGGGCCCTGCGTCGATGCTCAGCGCGTAGTCAACGATCGTGAAGTCGACGTGATGCGACGGCCCCGCGATGCCGGCGCCGTTTGCGCCGGCGTAGGCCGTGGCATCGGC
>JAJDEC010000654.1 GCA_029259995.1 Phycisphaerae bacterium | reverse complement strand
CCACGTCGCGGAAGTGACCGAAGCCGGCGCCGAAGATCGGATAGTCCTTGACAAGTTCCCAGCTCATTTGCGCGAGACCGATTCGCAGCATGATGGGTCCGACGTCCGTCAGACCGCCCTTGGTGCGATCCTCGCCCATGAAGTTATCCATGTTCGCAACGGACACAAGCAATGCCCCCGCGAAGAGCGTCGCAACGATGACGACGCGGCTCATGCGTCGGCGGGAATACCACGTCCAGACGACGAGACACAGGACGAAGGCGAGCCACACGCTGCGCGTCCGCGTCCAGAAAATGACGGGCAGCATGAGTGCATTCACGCCGACAAGCGGCCATCGAAGTCGATCGGAATTCTTGGCGAGAACGAGATTGCTGAAGAAGCAGTACACCAGCGCCAGGCCCATCTGAGGCGACGACACAAATGGTCCGCGTACGCGACCATAATGAATGCCGACGCTCGGGTCCGCGATGAACGCAGGCCAGACGAGCTTCTTGATCTCCAGCTGCTCGCAGAATCCTGTGAACACGAGATAAACCGATAGCGCGGCAAAGAACATCGCGACGCGCTTGAAGTCGTGCTCGCGTCGCAAAGCGTGCAGCAGGAATGCAAACACGGAGACGGGAAACAGGTAACAGCCGATCAATCGATAGTGATCTGTCAGTTCGGATCGCGTGTCGAAGCCGCTGACAAAGGCCGAAATCGTGAAATACGCGACAAGCACGGCCAACCATGTGCCAACGACGCCGGGCCAGCGAAGCCGAATTCGTCCGAGCAGGACCATCACGGCGAACAGCGCCGCCACGACGACGATGCCGACGCGCGGAATCGTGATCGCAAAGAAGCCCGGCGTCTGAATGCGCCAGAATTCCTCGTGAAGAATAATCAGCGTTCCGAACCAGATGCAGACGGCCGTGAGCAGATCGCGCCGAACCGCAAACCAGCTGAATATCAGAACGCAGCCGAGACCGATCCAGCCGGCGAGAAGCACCTCGCCCGATCGACCCATCGCGTGCGCCGCGAGGAAGACGAACGCGAACAGGCCCATGATCAGCGCCCCTGCGCTGATGACTGGCGTGCGTTGTTCGACTGTGGGCACGGCGGGGTTCCCTTTCTGGGAGAAAAACGCGGCGAACGACTCAACAACCTGACGCGCCGAACTCGTCGAAACGCACGCGACGCGATTGTCGATTACGTGACGTTGTAGAGCATCGCGGGAATCGGGTCATTTCGCTGATTGAGCACCAATCCCAGGCATCGCGCGCCCGCCAGATCGAGCCGCTTCCGGGCTTCGGCCACGGTCTCTCGCGACGTCGAACCCGCGTTGACGACGACGAGTACGCCGTCCGTCTGCATGCCGACAGCCTGTGCGTCGGGATGGCGATCAGCTGAGGCAATATCGAAGATCGTGTGATCGAATCGTTCGCGAAGCTGGCCAATCAGCGACTTGAGTTGTCGACTCTTGATGAAGCTCAGCGGATGATCTGCCGCGGGGCCGGCGCTGAGAACTGTCAGCGTCGTTCCGTTCTCCAACGAAACTGTCTGCAACGCCTCTTCGAGTTTCGCCCGGCCGGCCAGCACGTCCGTAACGCCCGGGCGACTGTCGATCCCAAGGATATTCGCTACGCCGGGGCGTCGCAGGTTGACATCGACGAGGCAGATACTGAGTTCGGGATTCGATTCCGCGCCAAGCATGGCCAGGGATGCGGCAATCTGCGTGGCCCCATCGCCCTGCCGCGCCGCTGCAACGACGACCGTCTTCGGCGGTTCAAGCTCACCGGAAAAGAAGACGTTGGTCCACAGCTGTGCGAGTTCGCCTTCCGCAGATTTTCGAAATCTTGGATTCACGCCGCCAGCGACGCGAATGACGGGACGCGCTGAATTGGAAACATCGGGCGTGTTTGTCTTGTTGCTCTGCTTCGGGTTGACGGGAGCGTCGACAATGGCAGTCGCCGTCGTGTCGGATTCCGAATTGCCGATCGATCGCTGCGCGTTCATCTGGAATTGCTTCGCAGTCGACCCACGCGCTGATGCGTTCGTGTCGCTCGACAGATCAAGCTCGACGGGCGTCGTGTCCTCGATCGCCTTCGACGTCATTTCCTTCAGCGTGTCCATCGACTGTTCAAGTTCCGCGGCCTCTTCGAGCCACGCGAACTCCGCATCGTCTCCCGTTGCACCGCCGCCGCCGGAGGGCAACGCCCCGCCGACTTTGTCTGCATCCTGGGGCGGCGGCCAGATTTTTTCGTCTGACGCCGGCCCGGAATAATCGTCGTCGAAGGGTTGCTGCCTTGGATCGTTGGACTGATTGGACACGATTCACACTCCGATTCGCCGCCATCACATGCTTGCGGCACCTGTTTATTCACTCACTGCCATCAGCACAGCGCCCGAATCCTGAAACATACAATTCGATCGCTTCCGTCGCCGACGAACAGATCAGTTCATGCCCGCTTCGACCAGGAATCGACCATGCTTCTTGACGCTGCCCAGCACGGGCACACCGAGATAACGCTCCGCATCCAGACTCGAATGCAGCGTGTGGTCGAAGTGATCGAGGAAGAACGCCAACGCGATCGACAACAGGAACGACGCAAAGAACGCCGCCAATGTGTACAAGCCCGTCTTGGGCCGCAACGGATGCATCGGATCCGGTGTCGACGCCTGACTGAGCTTGCCGATCGTTACGGAATGCTGGGCGCGATATCGATTCGCACGGGCTTCTTGTTCGTCCCGTTCGAGTCGCGCGAGATGCTCCTGGGCCACGTCGAACGCCGTCTTCAATCGGGCGTACTGGGCCAGCTTGCGATGCGTCGATTCCTCTTCGCGCGTCGTTGACTGAATCAGCTTCTGATTCTCATCAATCTGCCGCTGCAGTGCCGACACCGTCGCTCCGAGGCTCTGCGCCTGCGATGCGATTGCCATCAGCAGGTTTCGCGAACCTGTGTCCAGTTCCTCGTTGAGATACTGAATCTCGCGGCTCGTCGAATGAAACTGAGAATCAAGCCTGGCCTTGCGCGCTTCAAGCTGCGACAAGTGCTTCGTCACCTGAACGATCGCCACGTTGGTTTCGATGAACTCGACCGGGACTTTGGCGATTGTCGTTCGCACCTCGTCGTACGGCATTTTCGCGATGCCACCCGTCTCGAAGACATTGGCCGGAATGACGTCCATCAGGACATCGTGAACCGCCTTGTCCTGGGCCCATTTCATTCGCAGATCCGCATCGTTCTCACGGATCTTGCTGAGCCATCGCTGCACGCCATGCTCCGAACCGCTCTTCATGAGCTGCTCGAGCACGCCGATCTCGCCGGGATGCTCGTTGATAAACTGATCGTAGCCGTCCCGCACCTGAGCCAGATGCTGGCGATAATCGCCGATGACGTTCTTCATCACTTCGACGGCCGGCGCACTCAGCGATTCCTGAATCTCCCGAAAGCGATGCATGTACATGTCCGCCACCAGATCGGCGGAATAGCGGGCAATCGCCCCGTTATCACCAGGTCGATCGACCAGCAGCATGAACGTTTCCGTCATCGCTACTTGTTCGCCGCCCGGCGTTTCCAATTCGATGCTGTCGCGGAAATCCTTGAAATCCCGCTGTCGCTGCGTCAACAGGGTCTCGACACGCTCGTTGACCACGCCTTCCATGAGAAACGCGTCAATGTCGTGTATGACGTTCGTGGCTTCGGCGTTACCGGCCCGCTCGCGATCCCGCTGCGCTCGCAGTTGATACCATTCGTTCCGCAGCGCCGGATCGTCCGCGATGACCATCGCTCGCGCCAGAACCGTGTCCGACATGATGATCTGCTGCTGCGCTTTGACGAAGACTTCGAGTTGGCGCTCGCCCTGGTCCGTCGTCAGCGGATTGCGATCGGCGGGCCGCTTGAAGATCAGTCCGATCCGGCTGCGAAAAGTCTTCTTCGCGACGAACTGGCAGTATCCCCACGTACCGATCGTTGCCGTCGCTACGACAACCGCCATGAGCACCCAGTGCTGAAACAGGATTCGCGTGATTTCTCGTAGCGATCTGCCTTGATTGCTTTCGTTCATCCCTGAACACCCGATCTTGCTGTGGCCGCTTGGCACTGGGCGTGGCGGCCGATCTTCGATTCTCTCGATCACTTGATTCCGGCATCTTGCGGCAATCCGTGCCGCGGCCGAATCCGATTCTCAT
>JAJDEC010000653.1 GCA_029259995.1 Phycisphaerae bacterium | reverse complement strand
TAATTATACTTGGCCCCAATGTGTGGACGGTTCAAATCGTCGGCCACGATTGACCATGTGGCTGGCCATGGCCGGGATTTGGATATACGGCAATTTGTCCGTGCTGTTCGAGGGAATTCGGGATACGCTAGTTGAGATGGGATTTTGGGAGAGCGCGTCATTGCATGGGGACGAACGGCAAAGCGCAGAAAACCGTCTCTCGATGACCACAGGAGCCGGCAACGCGTCATCGAGATCAGGGCCTGGCGGTTGATCGCCCCAGGCGTGGAATTCACTCACGATGAAGAATATGAAGTCGAAGCCGGGAATTGCGCGAGCGCATCCGGAAGGTGCCATCGAAGATACGCAAAGGTCGCCCGAGCGAGCGGCCAGAGTTTCCGACGCGTCCGACGCGCGGACAGAGAGCGACTCGAGTTCGGAGTCGATACTTCTCAATCACCTGGACGACATTCCGCTCGCCGTTCTCGTCGCGGATCTCGAAGGACGTGTCGTCTACCTGAACAGCGATTGTGCAAAGCTCTTCGGCTATTCGCCCGACGAAGTCCTTGGGCACTCCATCGAGCTCTTTGTTCCAGAAGCGCAACGACAACAGCATGTCAATCATCGGCGGGCTTATTCTGCCGCACCGGTTCGGCGACTGATGGGCGAGGATCGAGTCGTCAAAGGGGTCCGAAAGGACGGAACGGAAGTACATCTCGAAGTCGGCCTGGGCGTGATGCACACGTCTCTGGGGTCGAGAGTCTTTGCAACAATTCAGGACATCACACAGCGAAGGTACTACGAGGAAAAGCTGCGCGACGCCAACAACGAACTTGCCGGCAAGAACGCTGATCTCGACGAATTTGCGTACATGGCCAGCCACGATCTGCAGGAACCGCTCCGGAAGCTCATTTCGTTCAGCGAGTTGTTACCAACCGATCTGGATTGCGAGTTGAACGACGAGGCTGCAGCCGACTTGAAGTTCATCATCGAGTCCGCCTATCGCATGCGGCGGCTTGTACAGGACTTGCTCACATTGTCCCGCGCCGGAAAGGATGAGTTGCGGCGGACATCGGTCGATCTGGGACAATGTGTCACGGATGCATTGAGTGCATTGGAGACGCGGGTTCGCGAAGTGGGGGCGATCGTACAAGTCCCCGGTTTGCCGACAGTTGACGCGGATCCGGTCTTGACAACACAATTGTTTCAGAATTTGATCGGGAACGCACTGAAATTCGTGTCAAAGGAAACGCATCCAGTCGTCGAGGTCACGATAGAGGACGGCGACGACGGTTTTGTCTTCGGTGTCAAAGACAATGGCATTGGAATCGCGCCGGAGTTTCACAGTCGCGTGTTTGGGGCGTTTCGCAGGCTTCACACGCGCGCCGAATATGATGGTTCGGGCGTCGGATTATCCATCTGCCGCAAGGCAGTAGAACGTCATGGGGGGCGAATCTGGGTTGAGTCTGAGCCCGGGGCAGGAGCCCACTTTCGATTTACACTTGGCGATGATTGAAGAGGTATCAGCCTTGCTAGAGTCAACGCAACGCAACAAGCCGGCGATCGTGCTCCTGGTCGAGGATGATCTCGCTGATCAGGAACTCACGAAGCGCGCGCTCGTGGATGATTTCTTGCGCGTCGATTTACGCATCGTCAACAGTGGCAATGAGGCGATGGACTACCTGTTGAATCAGGGAAAGTACGCAGACGTCCGTGATGCACCACGCCCCGATCTGGTGTTGCTCGATCTGAATCTGCCGGGCATGAATGGTCGCGAAGTCCTGGAGGCGATTCGATCCGACGCATCGCTGAGAAAGCTCGTCGTCGTCGTCTTGACGACTTCGGGGCAGGATGAGGATGTCATTCGATCTTACGAATTGAATTGTCATTCGTATATTACGAAGCCGGTTCAGATTGATCGATTTGTTTCGACGCTTCGTAGTCTGGGGCGCTACTGGCTCCAGCTCGTCACGCTGCCGAGCCCCGAACACAACTGACGCTTCAATCGTCATCTTGGCGTATGCGTCGCTTCAGTTGCCTCGGAAAACTGACGGCCGAGTAGGTAAGATCCGCACAACCGGGCGATGGATTCCGCCACGTTCGCATTGCGAAATCGGCATTCTTGTCCAATATAATGGTTATGTGTGTCGCCCCCGTGGCATGAGTTGCCATCGGTGCGGCACTGTGACATTTCTCCAATTCTGTTGCAGGAGTCAAACCACACGCCCAAGTAGCCGATATCCTTCTCATGGAGTAAAGAACCATGCGAACGATCAACATCCTCCTCGCAGATGATGATCCTGGTCATCGGTATCTCCTCAGTCGCGTCATTGTTGAAAAGCGCTCGTCTGTCAGAATGACGTTGGCCAAGAGCCTTGAGGAGTTCGAGGAATCGCTAAACGGCCAGACTTACGATTGCGCCGTCCTCGATTTCAATTTCTCTGATTGCGTTCACGCCGACGATCTCGCGAAGCAACTGTGGCAGGTGCAGCCGGAATGTCCGATCATCATCGTGTCGGGAAGTGATGCGCAAGACGTCGCGATTCGGAGCTTTCGATGCGGCAGTGCGGACTTCATTCACAAGGATGAGGCTGTCAAACGCGGCGTTCTCTGGTCGCGAATCAAGAGAGTCATCGTCAATCGAACTCAGAATGTCGCCGAACGACGCAAGCGTCAGCGTCGTGAGGATCACTTGCGCGAGATTGCGGAAACGGACGCGTTGACGGGTCTTTGCAATCGTCACGCCATCGATCGGCTGTTCAATGATGGCGAGCGTTGCATCCTGGATCGGCGGGCCGAGGCGTCCGTGATCATGATGGATATCGATCACTTCAAAGCGATCAACGACACGCATGGCCACGCCGAAGGTGATCGAGTGCTGCGCGAAGTCGGGAGCCTGATGCGTCAGTTGGCGACGGATCGCGACGTCCTTGCGCGTTGGGGCGGCGAGGAGTTCCTTGTCATTCGGCCACGAACCGATCTCGTCACGGCAGTTCGATGGGCGGACATGCTTCGATGTGAGATTCATCGGAAGGTGCAATGTGGTGCAGATGACGATGGCAGCGTCACGGCCAGCTTGGGCGTCTATACCGTCAAGAGCACCGATTTGTCGATAGACAGTATCGATCGAGCAGATGCGGCGATGTACCAGGCCAAACGGCGTGGTCGAAACCGCGTGTGTACGTGGGGCGCATCTCAGTTCGAGTCGGCGATTCCCGACGATGCAGGAATGGCGCCTGAGCATCGCCTACAGAAATCCCTTGAATGCCTCCTGCCCTCCCTGGGGCCGACGCAGCGCGAGTATCTCACTTCGCATTCCAGCGGTGTCAGCACGGCGGCAATGCTTGTCGGCATGAGCGCCAATCTGGACAGTGGCGCATTGGATGTGCTGCGAATCGCAGGCCTGTGCCATGACATCGGGAAAGTTTCAGTGCCCGAGGGGATTCTCGCCAAGTCGGGGCCCTTGAGCGAATCCGAGCGTTTTGTCTTGAACATGCATGCCGATGACGGTGCGTTTCTAAGTGAACAACTGGGCGTTGTTCCGGCCGTCTCGGAAATGGTCCGTGGAAGCCGGCTTCGTTTTGACGATTCGCGTGAACATCCGGCCGATCTGCCGACGTCAATGCTGGCGGTTGCCGACGCTTATGTCGCAATGACGTCCAATCGTTCGTACGGCCGAAAGCACACGAATCGCGAGGCCATTGACGAGTTGAAGCGGGAGAGCGGCGGTCGCTTTGACCCGCGCGCCGTTGATGCATGTGTTGCGTGTTATGCCGAGTAGATCGTGTCGGAGTGATGACAAGTCATCGCTTTCGGAAGTTCGAATAGACTGCAGTGCGATCCGGCGTGGTTGGGAAGAGTGATGGATCTCCAGACGACGTCGATCAAGCTGGCGAAGGATCGGCGTTGTCCAAAAGGGTTCCGTCCTGCGGGTGATGCGTTGCGCCTCACACGCAGGACGGATTTAGGGAAGTAGGGCAGAGGAGGATTTCGAACCGCGCGATTCGCGCCTGGGAGATTCGTCCCCGCGAAACTCGGCACGGAACTAAGTGTAAATGTCCCGAATATTGGCCGGCATTGCACGAACGCGGCTTATTTTTGGTTCTTTACGGATTTGCGGGACGACGGCGTACCACGCTCTGAAAGCTGGATTGTGCGCCGCGAAGGATCCCGGAACGTTCCCTTGAGAATAACCCAGGCGAAGGATCCCGGAGGGATCCATTGAGAATTGCCCAGCGATTTATCGCTGGGGCATGCGGCTCCAATGACCAATTTCCGTCCCGTAAGGACGGAATGAATGCCACGCGCCTGGCTCGCGCCATCCCTCCGGGACGGCATTGCGCAGGAAAACGCTCATCACATTCCCAGCCATGAAAAGGCTGGGCTATTCAGGTCGTCCCTACCGGGACTTGGTGGAATGCAGCCGCCGTGTCGACAAGAGCCGTCAACGGTCCCCGCAAACCCGTGAAGAGCCTTATTCTTTCCCGAGCGGAGCCGGGTCACACGTTCGACGCCATTATCCGGACGCTGGCAGGTGTTTCGTCTCCCGGCGACCTCATTCGGTCACAGTCGTTTCGTATCGCACGCCATCGGGAATGGCGACGGGCACGCGGATCGTCGTGCCCTGGGTCCCGGCGGTTCGCGACAGGGAATCAACGGCGACGAACGCCGTGAACTGCGACATCAGGCTGTAGTTCAGCGCGAGACTTCGAATCTCGCCGCTGATGTCTCGATCGTCGGCGTAAGTCGCCTTGTCGACCAGGTCGGCAATCTTTGTTCGCGCCCAGATGGCGGCAAGGCCTTCGAGCTCGTTCGATGTGCCGTTCGTGTTGACGACGATCTGTCGATCCTGACCGCCGGCGTCGCCACTGATGCGGATGCGCTGACCGACACTGCCGTCGAATCGTCCCGTCAGGATGACCGGTCGGCCCACGAAGAGATCGGGCGTGCGCTCGGGGAAGACGTCGCGCACGGCCATGCCGCCCCAGTCGATTTTCAGGTCCGTCATCGCCGGATGGCTGATGCGCTCGAAGAAGTGATCCATCACGTCGCTGCCGCAGTCGTTGAGCGAAAGATAAGCGACGGCGCCATTGCCGAGCTTGGCCATGCGGTTCATCAGGAAGCGATTGGGCGACGAACCGACGCCGAAGCTGAAGACGCGCGACGCGCCGAGCCGATCGTGCATTTCGCCGAGGATCTGCGACTCATTGCCGATGAAGCCGTCGGTCATGAAACAGACGAATCGCAGGCGCTCTTCGTCGTGCGGGAAGTCGAGGGCGGCCTTGATGCCTTCGATCATCTGCGTACCGCCGCCGCCCCTGAGATCTTTGAGGTACTTCAGTCCGCGGCGCACGTTGCCGCGCGAGGCGACAACCGGCGCGTCGCCCAGCTGCGATGCGTTGTTGGAGAACTGGATAATCTGAAATGTGTCGTTGGGTTGCAGGCTCTTGATGCCGCGCTCAATAGCGGATTTGGCCTGTTCGATGGGCTTGCCGTTCATGCTGCCCGAGCAGTCGAGCACGAAGATCATCTCGACCGGCTTGCGCGACAGCGAGCGCATGGATTCCGGCGGATAGATCATCAGCGTGAAGTAACCGCCCGTGGCGTCGCGATGCGTCAGCAGGGCGGAATTGATCTTGTCGTCGGCCACTTTGTAGCGGAGTACGAAGTCCTTGTTCGGAATCGAATCGCGATCGCTCAGCTTCACGATCGTGCGCTGCTGGGCGTCTATGCGCGTTTCAACGACGTGGTTGACGCAGCGCGACTGCTTGACGACGACGCCGGCATCGATCGTGACGGCGAGCGAGATGTCGTGGCCGCTGCGCTGGTTGGTGCTCAGGTAGGAGACTTCCGTCGATTGACCGCTCCTGCCGCGTGCGCCGATACCCACGGCGCCGATGCCGTCCGTCGATCCGGGCGGGTTGTAGCGCGGACCGACAACCATCGGGAAGACGAATTCGTACCAGCCGTCGTCGTAGGCGAGCGTGTGAAAGTACTTGATGTTGATGTCGATCTTCTTGCCCGGCTCGATGTTGGCGACTTTCTGCGTGAAGACGTTGGGTCGCTCCTGCGTGAGCAGCGACGCGACGTGGCCCCGCCGCTTGGCGGCGTCATAGATTTTCTTCGCCTCGTCGCGATCGCGGATGATGCCGCGGATTTTCCGATCGCCGATTGTCATCAGGAATTCGTTGATCGCGGCATTCTGCGGGAGCGGGAAGACGTAGACGGCTTCGATCTTTTCTTCATAGGGGTTGGCGAACTTCTGCGTGACGTTGACCGTCGCGATGTAGGCGCTGATCGACGCGTTGACATCGGTATGTTCCAGCGGGACGGGGATGGCTTCTTCCTGATCGGGGAGTTTGCAGAGCAGTGCGCCGCAGCCGGGGCCTCTGCCGCGCCGCGCGGCGTTGTCGTCGGTTTCGGCCTTTTGAATGATCCAGAGCTCCTCGTCTTCGGAGGGGAGTGCGCCGGGATAGGCGGCGAGTGACTGGCGTAATCCGTTGGGCTGAGAGAGCAGGCCGCGGCTCGCTCGCGGTGCCATTCCCCTTCCCCTTCCCCTTCCGCCTCTTCGTCCGGATCGCGCCGCTTCGGGTCGTGCTAGCTGTGCAGCGAGCTGTTCTTCATATTCAGGCACTGGCTGAGTACTTTTAGTTATTGCCTGGTAATTGGGTTTCGCGCCGGACGCGTCATTCTCAATCAAAGCGTCTCGACCGACGGGGACGTTTGCGTCACCGTCCGCAGTCGCATAGTAATCGCTCTCATCCCAGTCCTTGTAATTCCTATCTGAGGGTGAAGTAGCCTCGGCATCGACGAATTGACCCGCTTGCGAAGAGCATGCCATCGAATAGAAAAAGACGGTGAGTGCAATCGCCGGCAATGTTGCGGCGATGAGAAATATCCACGTGCGTCTTGTGAGGCGTCGCATTATTGATTCCCTTCATTGATGTTTACGTTGGCGTCGATGTCGCGACCGTCGGCATCGGCCGCCACGATCAGTTTGACGTCGAAATCGGCAGGTTGTTCCCCTTCGATCTGCATGTGCAATCGCGCCACGCGCGACTTGCCCGTCGTCGCGTCGTCGTCGATCGTGAACGCGCCGAGTATGATCCGCCCCTCGTTGTGCAGCGCGGCCGGATCGTAATAAGGCGGCGCGTCGAAGGCGGTCGATTCCCCGCCCTCGACGCCCACGATCTTCGTTCGGCCCGAGAGATCGCTGATGTCGATCTGATACGCCGCAAGGGGTTCGTCGCCGCTGTCGATGTACACGTCGAACGCGACGAACCGCACATCGTTGTTCTTATTCATGTCAGCAGGCGGCTGCGCTCGGACGAGCGCCGTCGAGATGGCAATCGTGATGAGGATGGCGATGAGTTTACGCATGGGTTACGCGCCTCCCTTGAGCTGTACGGCCGCCTGCGCGACGGCGTCGACGTCCTTGCTGTTGATCTTGCCGTCGGCGTTCACGTCCCAGGCGGGATTAAGGTTTGCTGCGCTGTTGACGCGCTTGGCGAGGACGAAGGCGTCAAGAATGTTGATGCGGCCGTTTCCGTCGATGTCTTCGCGCGGCGCGACGAAGGTCAGCGTTGCAGGTTGACTCGGTGTTTCATGTCGAGGGCCCGTCGCCATCTGGTGAAGCACGAGTTGGAACGCAAAGACGATCATCGCAGCGGCGGCGATGACACCGAGGCCACCCCAGCGGCGGGAGCGCTTCAGATCATCGAGACCGGTTCGCGCCTGATGTTGCAGTTCGTCGTGGACGCTGTCGGGGACTGGCGTTCTCGGCGTGTACAGCGCGCGGAGTT
>JAJDEC010000652.1 GCA_029259995.1 Phycisphaerae bacterium | reverse complement strand
CGGCAAGGCATGGCACGACGCCGGTCGCCTGCTCAACAAGCAGAACGCCTTCGACGACTTCATCGCGGCCGCCGAATGGCTGATCTCGAACAAGTACACGCAGAAGGAAAAACTCGCAATCGGCGGCGGCTCCAACGGCGGTCTCCTCGTCGGCGCCTGCATCACGCAACGGCCCGATCTCTACGGCGCCGCGCTTCCGGCTGTCGGCGTGCTCGACATGCTTCGATTCCAGCTCTTCACGATCGGTCACGCCTGGACGAGTGATTACGGCAAAATCGAGGATCAGAAGATTTTCGACGTACTCCGATCCTATTCGCCGTATCACAACGTCAAAAAAGGCACGTGCTATCCGCCGACGATGATCACGACGGGCGATCACGATGATCGCGTCGTACCGGCACACAGCTTTAAGTTCGCCGCCGCACTTCAGGCGGCGCAGAGCTGCGACAATCCGACGCTGATCCGCATCGAAACGCGCGCCGGCCACGGCGCCGGCAAGCCGACGAGCATCGTCATCAAGGAAGTCGCCGACAAATGGGCGTTTCTCGTAAAGTCGCTGGATATGAGCGTTGCCAAGAACGAGAAGAAGATGCCGACGCGCGCCGCATTGATTCAATAGTCCGGGCACGTACTCTTGTGCTGAATTTACAAGTCAATTCAAAGCCCGTTCCGTCAGGAACGGGCTTTTTTCATTTTCGACAGTGGACGATTTTCACTGAATCCCAGCGGGATCGCTCGTGCGAATCACCACACAATGCGGCCTCGTCGCAGACAGACGGCAACAGGCCGCGATTTGATTCAGGGCCGCTGCGTCTCGCGGCGACGTATCTCATGCGGCGCATCGCCGCGAATTCGCCGCGCTGACAAAGCGCCGCTCTCATTGACGCGACGGCCGAACGGGGGATCGGAGAAACGGGCTTCGGCATCCTGATCATCGAATGCGTCGAATTCGCTTCACTGCGGATTGACACTGAACGATACGCGACTCGTCTCGCCATCGTCCGGCACGCATGCGAGGATGTGTCGACCGGGCGCGACGTCCAGTCGGACCGCCGCTGCGCGATCAATGTATTCCCCATCCAGGAACCAGGAGACCGGAATCTCGCGATCGACTCGGGCGTGGACCAATGCCCGATTGCCCGTCGCGACAAATGTCGCGCCGTTCTCGGGACGGGCGATTCGAACGGGCAGACCAGAGGCGCCGGGCTCGATCGGCACAAACAGCGGTCGATCAACGATCCAATCGACGCGTATCGCTTGTGCCGGCGCGGCGACTCGGACTTGCGGCAGCGCGAAAATCTCCGCGAGGATCGGTTCCGCCGCGATCCGGCCGACAAATTGCGGATCGCTGACGCCGTCGAATCGGCCGACCCAGACGCCGATGGCCAGCTTTCGATTGTGCCCGACGGCCCATGCATCGCGCCGCGCAGAACTGGTTCCCGTCTTCCAGACGAACCAGGGTTGCTGATCGACAGTCGCGCCCTCGAAACCGATCGGTCTTCGCGCGTGACTGCTGAGAATCGCGTCCAGCGCGCGGCACGTTGCTTCGTTCAGGACGCGCACGCGTTCGCTGGAATCGTCTGCGAACAGCCGCGGCGATTGTCTTTCGCCGCCGCGCGCCAGCGTCGCATAGGCATTCGTCAGATCGAGGAGCCGCACTTCCGCCCCGCCTGTCGCGAGGGACAGCCGCGCCCGTGCGACAGCGCCGTCCTTGAACCGGACGCCGACGGACTGCATCACGCCTGCGCATCGATCGATTCCGATTCGTTCCGCCGTCAACAAGGCGGGAACGTTGAGCGATCGGCGCAATGCGTCGGCGACTGTCACTTCTTCGTGTTGAGTCCCATCGAAATTCTCCGGTGACCAGCCGGCACGCTCCATTGAAACGTCCGGGACGATGGAATCCGGCGCGAGTCGCTTCCCCTCGAACGCCGTTGCATAGACGAACGGCTTCAAGGCCGAGCCGGGGCTCCGCCATGCGAGCACACCGTCGTTCTGACCGTCCCGCGCGCGATTGAAATCCGTCGATCCGATCCAGGCGAGGATGCCCGCCGATTCGACGTCGATCACTGCGACGGCGACGTGTGCTTGTGCGGGAAGACGCTTCTCGTGCCTGTGGACGATGGACTCCATTGCGTCTTGCAGTGCGCTGTCGATCGTTGTCGTTCCACCACCGGGGCGTCGGGCCAGCGCGGCCATGGCGACGTGACTCAATCGACGTTGCGATCGATCGTCGTAGAGCCGAACCGGCTCCGCGAGCGCCGCCTTCATCGCGTCATGATCGATGAAGCCCTGGTCGAACATGTATTGCAGGACGACATTGCGGCGATCCCGCGCAATCTGCGGATATCGATCCGGTCGATAGCGCTCGGGAGACTGTGGAATGCCCGCGAGCAACGCCGATTCGGCAAGCGTCAGGAGGCTGGCAGGGCGGCCGAAATAATGACGGGCCGCCGTTTCGATCCCTCGAATGTTCCCGCCGTAAGGCGCTTCCGTGAGATAGTATTCGAGTATCTGATCCTTCGATCGGATCCGTTCGAGCTGAACGGCGCGAAACGATTCGATGCATTTCGCCGACCAGCTTCGTTCCGACTTGTCCATCATGTCACAGACCTGCATCGTGATTGTGCTCGCGCCCGAGACGATCCGGCGTTCGCGCAGGTTCTGGCAGACGGCCCGCGAAATGGCAATCAGGTCCACGCCGGGATGCGAGTAGAATCGAGAATCTTCGGCGGCGATCGTCGCCTCGATCGCCGACGGCGCGACGTGATCCAATGCCGCAGGCATTCGCCATTGATCGTCCGCGGCCGTGCATGCAAACAGGATGCGGCCGTCGCGATCTATCACGACCGGACTCTTCGGCGCGCGCTCAAGCCGCTCGATCGGGAATGGGCTGGCGGCGTCGATGATGACGAGCAGCAGAACGCCGAGCGCAAACACAGCCGGCAGGACCGCCAGCATGATGCGGGCGAATCTTCTCAGTCGTCGAAATCGGCGTTCCGGTTTCTGGTCGTTCATTGCGTGACAGCGATGCGGCCGCCGCCGTAGCGAGAGGTCAGCATCGGATCGTACATACAGGCGGCTTCAATGGGCGGCAGCGCGAAGTCGCCCATTGCGACGACGCGAACATGGTATTCAATCGTCTGCTTCTGCCGGCTCAACGAAGCGAATACAAGCACGCGATCATCAAGATACTGCACAAGATCGGGCCGAAGCGTTCCGTTCTCCGATCCGTGAACGGCCGACGTCGTGAATGCCGGATTTTCCGCTTCCATACAGGCGGGCAACGCGTCGATGATCGCAACATTCGGCACAACCTCATGCGAGGACAACCCGGGTGCGGATACCGTGACTTGCACGCGAATCAGATCGCCGATCTTCAGCGTATTCAGGTCGACGGGTTGATCGTCCTGCGTCAGCCATCGGCGTCGAATTTTCAAACCGCGATCGTATTGCTCGTTGTCCTGCGTTTCCCGCGCCAAGCCCTCGTGCGAACATGCGACGAACAACCTGCCCTGTCCCGTCGTGTCGATCCGGATTGGATTGGCTGTCTTCAACGTTCGCGTTATCGAATTCGAACTATCGAACGCGATCGGTACATTATCACCGATCGAGAACGTGCCCGAGTAATCCGGCTTTGGTGCGTCGCCATCGATGCAGCGCACCAGGGCCGCGAGCGCCGCCGCGTTGTCACGCGTCGTCATCCATGTACCGTCTTTCTGTCGGGATACGATCTTGTCGACAAGCTGCGGAATCCAATCCGAATCGGCGTCGTAATCGATCGCCGCGTTCAGCAATGCTGCCGTCTGCGTGACAGGCGACGTCAGGCGGCCCGAGCGTGTCGATGATACTGTGACGAGTGAAAGGACGTCCGGCGTCAGTAAACCGGCGGCGCGATCCTTCCTTCCCGCGGCAATCCACGCGCGCGCAAGATACGCACGTGCTTCGGCGTCGAGCCCTTGCGTGCGATGGCTCATACCGGCCATCCAACCCAGTTGCGGCCGATCGAATCTCGCAAGTGCAAAGGCGATCATCGGCATGATGTTGCGCGAGTCGTCGTCGCTGTTCGACAGCGATTTCTCCAGATAGTCGAGCAAGTCGTCGAGAAATCCATCGTCGATCCTGACGCCTGTCCCCGCCAGGTCGCAAAGAACCGTCGCTGCGTAGGCAGAGCCCCAGAGATCGGCCTCGCCCTGGCCCGGCCAATACGCGATTCCGCCGGAGCGCGTCTGCATCGACCAGAGCCGGGCGATGCCCGCGCCGATCATGCGATCGATCGCGGCCGCGTCGCCTTCGAGTCCGTTCGCCATCGTCCTGGCGCAGAAGAGCGCTCGCAGGCGGCTCGATGTTTGTTCCAGGCATCCATAGGGATATTCGATCAGCGACTCGTAGGCGGGTTCGAGACCGGCCGCGGGATCGGGACTGATGCGCAATCGCGTTCGCAGCGTGTCGAGCAGCAGTCCGTCGGGCGGTTCGAGCGTCAGCGATTCGCCCGCGTTGTATTGATGCGTGACGGCGATCGTTCGCATGGCCGTGACGGGTCGAATCGGCAGCGTTCCACGCGCGCTCGCGTGCAGGAGTTCGCCCTCCGGCGATAACGCGGAAGCCAGCAACTCGATCTTCACGTCGCCCATGTCGGCCGCACGCGTCGTCAACCAGACGGTCTCGCTGCCGCCCGCCGGGATCGCAACGCGTGACTTGCCCTCCACAAACTCAATCGATGCCGGTCCGACAATGTTCGCCTCCAGATCGACATCGATCGACGCCTCGCTGTTGTTAAAAACGCGAGCGGGAATGTAATAGACATCCTCCGGCGCGAGAAAGCGGGCAAACTGCGTTTCGATCATCAGTGGGGCGACGATGCGGATCGGTCGTTCCGCGCTTCCGTAGCGATCGCCCGAGACGGCCGTGGCCATCAGGCGGAGCCGACCCTGCGTTTCCGGCAGCATCAATTCGAATTCCGCTTCTCCATTCTCGTCGGTTTGGCGAGCTTCGAGCCAGATAACGTCGCCACCTCGTCGTTTCATGGACACGGGACTGCGTTGTAATTCGGCGTCCCCGCGCGCTTCTTTGTCCGATCCTTCATCTCCTGCGCCGACGCGCAACATCGACTCCGGGCGAGCGAAGTCGGGAAGCAACTCCGCGAACAAATCCGTCGACTCGATCGACCGGCGGCGCGGTGCGAAGAAGTGGCGTTTGGGATCAGGCGTCTTGAACGCCGTCGTCGCGAGAATCCCCTCATCGACCGCCCAGAGATGCACGACCGTCGGCGCGTCGCCCGACACGTCGGTCAAGCCCGCCATTACAGTGACGTCGACTGTTTTGCCCGGTCGGCCTTCCTCGTTGCCGCGAATTTCCAGGGGCAAGGACCTTGCCGAGTTGTCGATCGCCAGTCGGGCAATGCCTCGCCCGCGCATCGGTCGCCACGATTCGGCGGACTTGTCGAGCGGTCGCACAACGACGGCGCTGACGAGCGCGTCAGTTCGCAGATCCTTCGGCACGGGAAGCTCGATCGTCCGGGATTTCTCCGTCATGTCGATCACATGCGTCGCGATGACGTGATTCGTTTCAAGTGAAACGAGCAGCGACCCCGTAATCGCCCTCCGAATCG
>JAJDEC010000651.1 GCA_029259995.1 Phycisphaerae bacterium | reverse complement strand
TTTACTGGGCGACGGGCAGCGAATCGATCACGGCGATGAACGGCCTGATGCGACGCAGCCCGCTGCTGGCGATCTGCATGGCGACGATCCTGTTCAGCCTGATCGGCATGCCGCCGTTGGGCGGATTCATGGCGAAGTTCTATCTGCTGTCCGCAGTCCTGGACGGTGGGCTCAATTGGCTTGTAGTGGTCGCCGTCCTGAATACGCTCATCAGCCTTTACTATTACATGCGAATCATTCGCGCTATGATCCTGACGGATGACGGCCTGCCGGAATTCTCGGCGCCGCTGTCGGGGCAACTGATCGTCGCACTCTGCACGCTTGCGATTATCTTGACGGGCACGTTCTATGCAGGCTCGCTGAAGGATGTCGCCGAATCGCACTCCAGGAATCTCTACGCCGTCGTGAAAAGCGAATCGACGGAGCGAACCGCCAGCGCCGCGAATCCGGAAGCTGTGCCAAATGCTGAACTGGCGACGGCGTCGGAATGACGCACCGCGAAACACGGGTCGCAAGTTAAGAGTGCGACCGATGATTTATCGGCAGCACGCCCAGAGCCAGATTGAAGAAGGAAGCCTGACAGATGGCCAGTCAACGCGTCGTCGATACACTGAACGCCCTGCTCGCCGCGGAATTCGCGAGCATCCTTCCGCGCATCCGGCAGAGCGATCCATTCGTGTCGCTGTCGGCGGCGGACGATCGGGCGGCGGCGCAGGGACTCATGCAGGACAATGAACGCCACGAAGGCGACCTGTCGAAACTCATCATGGAACTCCGCGGCGCGCCGGTCTCGCCCGCCTTCGACATCGACACAACGAGCTATCACTACGTGACGCTTGAGTATCTTGTACCGCAGATCATTCAAAGCGTTCAGGGCCTGATCGCTGCCTACACAGCCGCCGGCGCGACAGGGCACACGAAGGCGGACGCGCTCATCACGCGCAATCTCGCCGACTATCAACGACAACTCAAGTCGCTCGAGAAGATGCACTCGAATCTGGTTTCCGGATAATCGGCGAAATCGCCGATGTGTCGTCGGATCCGGCGACAATCGGGATTCAGGATTTGAAATTGGAAATTTGAAATCTCAAATTTGAAATCTCAGATTTGAAATCTGAAGTCTTCGAAAATCGTCATTCCCGATTCTCAAGGCAGTTTCCACTCGCACCCAATTCATCCAGTCGCAGCGCTTTCCGCCTGCGAGTTTCATCGAAGCACATACATCCATGCCGGCCCCCACAGAGAGGGGCCGCTGCGTCTCACTGTGCGATGTCAATGTACGTATCGACGATCGATTGAAACTGCTGGCCTTTGATGAATTGCACGTGGCCGTCCTGGTAGAGGACGTTGCCGCCTTCGCCGTTGTGATTCGCCGGATCTTCGAACAGCAGAACGCCGTTGGGTGCGGAGTTCGTCGTCTGGCCGGGCACGTAGTAGTAGCTTTGAATCCCGCCAAGCGACGATGGGCACACGAACTGCTGGGGCATCGTGAATCCCGACGCCAGGACTTTCTGAAGATCATCCGGAAACGCGCCATCGGGTTCGCTCTGGGCGTAGATGTACATGGCCTGGCCGAGACCGCGCAGGTTGGCGGCGCAAACGGTTCGCTTCGACAGCTCCCGGGCGCGAGACAGCGCCGGCAGCATGATCGAAATTAGCAGCCCGATGACCAAAACGCCGACGACCGCCAGGATGATGAGCAGCGGCGCCCAGCTTGTTTTCTTTGGCGCAGGCGGAATATACGACGGCATTCCCGTCGGCATGTCGGTTGGCGGCGCCATGGGCGCCCCCGCGGTGCCCGGGACCTGAACCGGCTGCTGGCAGAGCGGGCACTGGACCATCGTGCCGGGGGCGACGACGGCGGAGATCATTTTCTGACACGCGGGACATGGAAACTGCTGCATGTGATTCACTCCGATTGAGAGCCGAACTACTGCGCCCGATCCGAATATTGGTCGACAATATTCTGAAACTCGGGATCCTCGACGAACACGACGCTTCCATCCTTATAGAGCACGTGTCCGCCCGTTCCGCCGTGATTCGACGGGTTTTCAAACATGACAACCGCATTCGGCTCCGCCGACGACTGACCGGGAACGTAGAAGTAGGATTGCTGCCCCGCCACCTGCGTCGGACAGTCAAGGGAAAAAGCCATCATGTATCCAGCGTTCACGACACTGCCCATGTTCTCCGGCAGCGCGCCGTCGGGATCCTGATCGGCGTACATCTCGATCCCCCAGCCGATTTGTTGCAGATTGGATTGGCAGAACGTCTTCTCGCCCATATCCCGCATGGCGTTGAATGCAGGGAAGATCAATACGAACAAGATCACGGGGCCGGCGATCAACCCGATCGCACCCGTCACGACGCCGCCGATGGCGGGCCCCCGACTGCTTTCGGCATCATCATCACTCGATTTCACGAGCGCCACGGCGCCAAGGATAATCGCCACCAGCGAAAGCACGCCGGGACAGGCAAAGATGCCGACGGACACACCGAGCAAACCGAACACCAATGACGTCACGGCGAGACCGCGACTGCCGGACGATTTCTTGGCGGGCCGCTGCACCTGCGCTTGCGGCTGTACGCCCGTCGCCGGAATCTGCGGTTGCGGCTGCGCACTGGTCGCCGGTATCTGCGGTACGAAGGGCACAGTCACAGTTTGCGAACAGAGCGGGCACTGGACAAAGGATCCGGGATCCGTGGCGGCGGAAATGAGTTTCCCGCATGATGGGCAGGCAAATTGTTGCATCGCGTTTTCTCCAGGAGGCGATCACGTGGCCCGAGAACGATCCTTGCATCTTACTCGCTCTTTGTCATGTGCCACAACGCCGCCTGCAACGCACGGGCGTTTCGGCGTGTATCATGGGCCATGCGGCGGTAAAACACGGGAACCCAGCGTCCACTGATCGGATTGAGACAACGCCATCATGATTGACAATCGACTCCATGATCTGCTTGAAAATATGTCCGCTGCCGAGGCGTCGGATCTGCACCTGATCCCCGGCCATCGTCCGACGTATCGCGTTCACGGCGAACTCGGTGCCGCATCCGAGTCGGCGATCTCGCCGGAAGAGACGCTCCAGATGATCGACTCGATTGTGCCCCGGCATCTCAAAGAGGCAATGTCGCAACAGCGCGACTGCGACTTCGCAATCCAGCTGGATCACGAGGAACGGCCGATGCGATTCCGCGTGAACGTCGCGACGAGTCGCAACGCCTCGGGCGCCTGCTTTCGCGCGATCCCGAATGAAATACCCACGCTGCCGGAGCTGGGATTCTCCAGCGAGCTGGGCGTGCGCATGATCAAGCAACGCGACGGCCTGATCCTCATCACGGGCATCACGGGCAGCGGTAAGACAACGACGCTGGCGGCGCTGATCCAGATGCTCAACTCCGCAGGGGGTCGCCGGATCATCACGATCGAGGAACCGATCGAGTACATCTATGAGCCGATGGGCTCGAGCATCATTACGCAGCGCGAAGTCGGCGTGGACGTGCCGTCGTTTTACGAGGGACTGCGCAGCGGTCTGCGGCAGGATCCGGACGTGCTGCTCGTCGGCGAGATTCGCGATCGGGAAACGGCGCAGCTCGCCGTCAGTGCCGCGGAGACGGGGCACTTGATTTTCGCAACCATGCACACGCGCGATGCGAAGAGCGCCATCACGCGAATCATCGACCTGTTCCCGGCGGAACGGCACGACGAAATGCGGGCGCAGCTCGCAATGAGTTTGCGGTTTGCGATCGCACAGTATTTGCTACCGGGCACGATCGGCGGACGTCGGGCGCTGGCGATCGAATCCATGTACGCCAATTTCACGGTTCGCAGCGCGATTCGTCAGGGACGAATCGAAATGATTGACACGGCGATACAGAGCGGTCGCGCCGACGGCATGTTCAGTCTCGACACGGATCTGTCGCGGCTGGTTGCGGACAATCGGATCACGGTCGAGACGGCGCGATCGTATGCGCAGGATCCGAGCGAGTTCGGCGGAGAGGCGAAGTTCTGATTACATATTGGGATTGATTGGTCGTGTGGAACCGGCTAATAGCCGGTTAGATCGTAGGTCGGGTCATCGACCCGACGCGGCGTGCGAGACAGAGTCGGGTCAATCGTCGGAGCGCAGACTTTTTGCGCGATCCTTGTTGTCGTCGATAATTTTCTGCAATTGAGATTTGGAAACGAATCGCACGATCCCATCCTGATAGAGGACGTTTCCACCCCCGCCTTCGTGGTTGTCGGCGGCTTCATACATGACGACACTTTCCGGATCCGACGAAAGCGAATACCCGGGAACGTAGTAGTAGCCTTGTAAGCCTTCGGAAGCCGATGGACATTGATAGTCTTGCGAGACCCGAGATCCGATATTCTCTAGTTTCCTGAGATCATCCGGGAACGCGCCATCAGGATCGTCGTTCGCGTACGACAGTATCGATTCACCGAGTGAGCGGAGATTCGCCGCACAATCTACTCTCATTGACGATCGCTTTGTGCCCCTTATTTCCCGGTAGGCTTCGAAAGTCTGAACTGCCAGCCCGCACATCCCCAGCGCGAGCCCCGCAATGGCCATTCGCCTTCCCGTGCACTGTCGCGGGTTTCGATGGATTCGCACGATGGCTGCGAGGCCGACGACAACGGCAATCAAGCCAATGATGATCGGCATGACGAAGCCGATTGTCGCCGTGGCGATGCCCAGCGCAAAACCGAAGCTCGCCCATAAGCTGCCGGGCGGATTCTCGTCAGTCAGTGCGTGGTCCAACGCGACTGGTTCACTGTCATTGGTTGCATTGGGGGGGGCGAGCGTCATGATCGATGGCCTCTGTGCGATCATAGGCCGCAACACAGGAATTGCGAAATGCATCGTGTCGGCAATGTACGGGCCGAGACATCAACCGACTTCTCAGTCTAATCGTAGGTCGGGTCATCGACCCGACTTCGTCCCGCGCGCACTCTCGGGTCGATGACCCGACCTACACGTTTGTCCCACCGCCGAATCTCTTGTCGAACGGGTTCCCGACTTCTCAGCCAATTCGCTTCCCCAGCCTGTAGGCTGGGCCACGGGGGCGCGCCGTGTCGAGTCGATGCCCCGACCTACTGTGCTTTGTGCATGTTCTCGTTGATCACGAGCTGTAATTCAGCATCGGTCAGGAAGGCCACACTCCCATCCTGATACAACACCCATCCGCCGTCGCCATTGTGATTGTCGATCCCTTCAAACATGACCACGCACTTTGGATCAGACGATAGAGAATACCCGGGGACGTAATGGTAACATGGACCGCCCCGCGAGACGGCCGGACATTGGAGTTGCTTAGATGTCACCATTCCGGCTGAGGTCAATTTCCTGATGTCATCGGGAAAGACGCCGTTCGGATCTTCTTCCGCGTACATCCGAATCCCCTGACCGATGCCGCCCAAGTTTGCACTGCATATTGTCTGCCAATGACGCCCTTGCACCCAATTCAAGGCGCTCAGTATGACAACTGACGGCACGATCAGCCCGAATATTCCCAGCATGACGCCGACTCTTGCAAGCCGTCGCCCCGTGTATCGATGCGGATTCCGACGAATCCGGATCAACGCCGTCGCGCCGACAACGATTGCGAGCACACCAAAGACAATCGGGATCACAAAGCCGATCGTGACGGACAGGACTCCGAGCGCGCGCGCCGCGTTCGCGATGGCGTTGCTCGGCGGCTTGTGCGTGTCGCCGGCGTAGGTCACGACGATGGGGTCACCGTCGATCTTGGAATTGCGTGTTTCAGGCGTCACGATCGAAGCTCGCTGTTTAATCGTAGGTCGGGTCATCGACCCGACGTCGTCCCGCGCGCACTGTCGGGTCGATGACCCGACCTACACATCGTGGTCCGCACAGCGGACCCTACGGGCTTGTCGAACGGGTTCTCAATTCTCAGCCAATTCGCTTCCCCAGCCTGTTGGCTGGGCCACGGGCGCGCGCCGTGTCGGGTCGATGACCCGACC